>NZ_JBOKYU010000051.1:0-15162 GCF_051972735.1 Laedolimicola sp.
CTATGAAGGTACTGAATAGTTACAAATATTGAATTTATAGCAGACTGACCCGCAGATCAGCGCAGCCAGTCTGCCGCTTTTTATCTCAGTCGAGAAGACTCCCACCTCTTCAGGTGGTGAGTAATAGCAAATTTGTCTCAGTGGGAGTCCAATCTCCGACTGAGATAAACGCTCCGCGAGGATGCGCAGTGATTCTGATAGGAATATGTCAGCTTCGCTGACCAGAATCACGCGCCAAGTCTCACGGACGTTCGACTTGAATTTTGGGGTTGACAGGGAGGATGCGACACATTATAATCGTTCTAAATAGAACGATATAAAAGGAGGAGGCCTATGCATTTCTGGGATCGGCATAAGACGATTACCTGTTATTATGAGATCCTGATGGCGTCTGTATGCGAAAAATATGACCTGAGAAAGCTGGAATATGATATTTTATTGTTTTTGTATCACAATCCCAAGTATCATACAGCAGCAGATATCGTCAGAATCAGAAAATCAACGAAGTCCCACGTATCCACAGCATTGAAGGTGCTGGAAGAAAAAGGATTTATTGAAAAAGAGACAGCGGCGGACAATAAAAAGCATGTGAATCTACTGCTGACAGATTCTGCCAATGAGCTGATACAGGATGGAATTCGGGTACAGAAACAATTTGCGGAAGATATGCTCCGGGGACTGACGAAGGAAGAAATCGCTCTGTGTAAGCAGGTATTTCAGAAAATATGTGACAATGCGGAAAGATGTATCAAAGAGAAAGGACAAAGATAAAATGAGCAACACAAGTTATAAATCGAAGATGCCGGATTTGATGGAGGCGGTATTTGACACAGGATACCTGTTGTTTGACCTGATTGCAGGAATTGTATTTTTATCAACGGCAAAGGGAAACAGCCTGTATGTGCTGTACGGTATTCTGACCCTGACCCTCTGCGGCGGAGACGCTTTTCATCTGGTTCCGAGAGTGATCCGGGCCGTAAAGGGAAGCAGTGAAAAAATCGAGCATATGCTGGGAAGAGGTCTGCAGATTTCTTCCATTACGATGACAGCCTTCTATGTAATCCTGCTGTATATCTGGAAGCTTACTTTCCCGGGACTGCAGGCGCCGGCTGCTATGGAAGCAATCATATGGATTTCCGCGATTATCCGTATTGCGATCTGCATGCTGCCCCAGAATCACTGGTGTACCGAAGAGGGCAATATGAGACTGTCCGTCATTCGGAACGGTGTGTTCGCGATTACCGGTATCGGCGTGATCATTCTGTACGCGATTTCCGGAAATGCCGGCGGATATCATATGACCAGAATGGTAGCCGCAATTCTCATTTCCTTCGGTTGCTATCTTCCGGTTACGCTTTTCAGCAAGAAGAAGCCGATGGTCGGAATTTTGATGATTCCCAAGACCTGCGCTTATATGTGGATCATTATTATGGGTTTGCAGCTTCTGTAAAATGAAACTGCAGACAGGAAAGAAGACAGGAGGAAGAATGATGCAGAACTTAGAACAGTTTTTGAGATTACTGACAGGACATTTTGACAACAGAGAACAGTTTAACCAGATGCAGAAGGCGGAAAAGGTATATCCTTTGGCAGAGCATGTCAATACTGTCTGCAACGATAAAATCCGGAATCTCCCCGCAGATTTCCGGGGAAAATTTCTTGTGGAAGAAAGCTATTATGAAACCAATGGGAAGAAACACGCCTCAGCCCATCTGTTTCTGTTTACAGAGGAGCAGGACGGCGTTCTGCTTACCTCCTATGAGATACCGGAGGGAGAGGATAAAAACAGCTTTACCTATGCTTCTATGGAGCCGGTGGACTACGGAGATTTAAAAAAATCAGAAAAGTTCACACCAGCCCTTTACCGGGAGAAAGACGGAGTCTGGGAAGGCGGCAGTACAAGTCAGTTTACCCCGGTTATGAAGTTCCGGCTTTGGGAACGTTTTTCCGAGGCATGTCTGGAGGTGTCTGAGAGCATAGAAGTAAACGGAAGAAGGACCTTTGGATACGACGATCCCATCCGGTATAAACGGGTATAAGAAGGCTGTTTATAAAAGAATAGGAACAGTGAAATCACGGCCGTCCAGGTAAAACTGGTATTGGCCGTGTTCCTGTTCTACATAGTAAATGATGCTCTGCACGCCAATCCCATGCCCTTCCCGTGCAGTGACTGGAATACCGTCGGAAAAGACGGGAGGCGTGTCGGTGGGATTTTTTTCCAGCATCAACAGATGCCCGGAGCGTTCAAAGATAGACAGGTAAACACGGCGGTCTTGGCTGGACTGCTTCCGGACGGCATGCATGGCATTTTCCAGAACGTTGGAAAGAATGGCGCAGAAGGTTATTTCCGAACAGGTCAGCTTTTCCGGAGCTTCAATCTCCGCGTCAAAGGTGATATCTTGTTCTGCGAAACGGGCGCTGTAAATGGAAAGCACAGAGTTGAGAAGCTCGTTACTGCAGAAGCTGTGAAGGATGGTATCGTCGTAATGCTGATTGATTTCCCGGATATAGTCCAGAGCTAAGTCTGGTCAGCTCTTCGAACATGGACAGAGAAGGATCCCAATATAGAACTGATGTTTACTTTCTGTACTACATATGGTAAGATATAAACATGGAAAAAGATATATTTACTATCAGAGAAAACACTCTTTCATATGGTCGAGGTTATGTGTACTCTTTGCAATATCATCTCGTCTGGTGTACAAAATACCGGAAAAAGGTGTTGACAGATGGCCTTGATACAGAATGCAAGGAAATGCTGCAAAAGCTGGCAGAGGAATACCGCTTTCAGATTCTGGCCATGGAGGTTATGCCGGATCATATCCATTTGCTGGTGGATTGTAAACCACAGTTTTTTATTTCTGATATGATAAAAATCATGAAAGGAAATCTGGCAAGACAAATGTTTCTTGTACATCCGGAATTAAAGCAGAAGTTGTGGGGCGGGCATTTGTGGAATCCATCTTATTGCGCGGTGACAGTCAGTGATCGGAGCAGGGAACAGGTCCTGGCATACATTGAGGGGCAGAAAGAAAAGCGAAGAAACTAGAAAATGAGGTTTTATCATGCGGATTACATCCAGTTATGGCGTGGAAATAAAAAAACAGAATATTCCCATCCGCCATACGCTGCGGATTTACCGCTCTGCAGTCAGTTATCTGATTCAGGTGTACGCGGAAAGCTGGGAAGAACTTTCCCAGATTGATAACGCAAAGAAGCGGTTTAATGCAGCGGAACATCTGGTGCATGAGACGAAAAAGAACCATGCAAGGTATGATTTCGACCTGCATTTTCCGAAGATGCCATCTTACCTGAGAAGGGCAGCGATACAGCATGCGCTTGGAAGCGTCGCTTCCTATGAAACAAGACTTGATTTATGGAAAAATGGACACCTTACGGGAAAACCGAAGCTGGTTTCGGAAAATCATGCCATGCCGGTATTTTACCGTGACGTCATGTACCGGGAGGCAGAACCGCAGGAGGATGCGGCGTATCTGAAGCTGTATGACGGCCACGACTGGAAATGGTTCCGGGTAAAGTTGCTCCATACGGATATGGAATATCTGCGAAAAAACTGGGTTAGGGAAAAGGCCTCTGCTCCTACTCTGGAAAAACGACATCACAAGTACTTTCTGCGCTTTTCTTATACAGAAGAAGTAAGCCTTACCAAAACAGATATCAAAGAACAGACCATTTGCAGTGTGGATCTGGGAATCAACACGGACGCAGTCTGCACCATCATGCAGGCAGACGGAACTGTCCTGGGACGGAAGTTTATCGACTTCCCCAGTGATAAAGACCGGCTGTATCATGCATTGGGCAGAATCCGTAGATTTCAGAGACAGCATGGCTCCGGACAGACACAGAGCCGCTGGGCTTACGCAAAGCGGCTGAATATGGAGCTTGCCCGGAAGACAGCGGCGGCCATTACAGCCTACGTTGCAGAAAATCACGCAGATGTTATCGTTTTTGAGTACCTGGAAATGCAGGGCAAGATCAGCGGAAATAAAAAGCAGAGGTTGCATTTGTGGAGAAAACGGGATATTCAGAAGCTGTGCGAGCATCAGGCGCACCGGCAAGGAATCCGCGTATCCAGGATCAGCGCCCGAAACACCAGCAGGCTGGCATATGATGGAAGCGGTCTGGTAGTTCGAAATCCGGAGAATCACAGCCTTTGTACCTTCCCGACAGGAAAACAGTATAACTGTGATCTGTCTGCAGCTTATAATATCGGAGCAAGATATTTTATACGGGAATTACTCAAACCCTTTTCGGAAACGGAAAGGTCTTTGCTGGAGGCAAAAGTTCCTTCGGTAAAGCGTAGAACCTCATGCGTCTATGCAGACTTACGGCTGCTCAGTGCAGAACTGGCGAGCCAGAAGGCAGCATAGATACAGGCAGATATACAGTGGACTACCTGAGATGTGGAAACTGGCCGTATCCGGCCGGAAAAAGCGCGTAACCGCACCGATTCTAAGTCGCAGGCGTATCCGCCGATATGAAGTCTTGCCGCTTAAGGCGGCTGAGAAGCACGTGACTTTAGTCATGTGAGGTTCACTGAGATCTATGAGCGCTATCAGTTGCCGATTATGGTGGTGGAAAATGGTCTGGGAGCCAGAGACGAGAAGGGCGCGGACGGACGTGTCCATGACAGCTACCGGATCGATTACCTGCGTAAGCACATCGAAGCCATGCGGGAGGCCGCAGAGGACGGCGTAGACCTGATGGGCTATACTCCCTGGGGCTGCATCGATCTGGTGTCCGCATCCACCGGCGAGATGGCCAAGCGCTACGGCTTCATCTATGTAAATAAATTCGACGACGGAACCGGCGACCTGTCCCGGGAAAAGAAGGATTCCTTTGACTGGTATCAGAAAGTAATCCGTACCAACGGAGAAGATTTAACCGACTAACGCTCCGGAAACATATAAGCAAAGTAAGCGTCCTTAAAGGCCACTCCATTATCCCGGGAAATGGGAATCCGTGCGCCGGATTTGGTGCGCAGCTCGGCCTTGGAGAAGGTCTCGACGCAGTTTAAAGCCACCAGATAGCTGCGGTGGCATTTGTAGAAGCCCTTTTCCGGTGTGAAAAATTCTTCGCACCGGTGGAAGGGCTCTTTGATTTCCAGGACAGAGCCGTCTCGGAACACGACGGCAACCAGTTTATTGCGGGCCTCCAGATATTCCACATCCCGGAGGTAGATATTCTGATAGCCTGAGATTGTCCGGGCTGCGAAATGGCGAAGAGACGCCTGCATGGAGGTGAGCCATTGATCCAGCACAGAGAAAAGCCGTTCTTCCGAAATAGGTTTCAGAAGATACCAGAAAGCCCGGACCTCGTAGGATTCCAGGGCAAATTCCGGGGAGGAGGTCAGAAAGATGAGCGGCACATGAGATTCCTTCTGCCGCAGCGCCTTTGCCGTATCCATTCCGCCGGGAAACGGCATCATAATATCGAGAATCACCAGATCCGCCGGGCTTTCTTCGCAGGCGGCAATCAGCTTATCTCCATTGGTAAAGGGAAAAAGCTGCAGCACAAGCTCCCGGGACGCGGCCCAGGAGCGAAGCATCGCACTTAGTTCCGTGAGAAATGCAGTTTCATCATCGCAGATGGCAATCTTAATCATATAAAACTCCCCTTACAGAATGATACGGACGACAAAGTCCCGGCCTTCCATATAAAACTGGTACTGACCCTGTTCTTTTTCTACATAGTAAATGATACTCTGCACGCCGATACCGTGGTCGCTTTTTTTTGTAACCGGAACATCATCGGAGAAAACCGGCGGTACATCGGTGGGATTTTTTCCCAGCATCAGCAGATGACCGGATTTTTCGAAAATATTCAGACTGATCTGACGTCTTTCCTCCGGCAGCTTTTCGACCGCGTGCATGGCATTTTCCAGGATATTTGAGAGAATGGCGCAGCAGGTCAGCTCCGGGCAGGGCAGGCTTTCCGACACCTGAATCTGTGAGTCGAAGGAAATGCCCTTTTCCGAAAATCGGGTGCTGTAGATAGAGAGCACCGAGTTCAGCAACTCATTTTTGCAAAAGGAGCGGATGACCGTATCGTCATAGTGACGGTTGATTTCCTGGATATATTCCAGGGCACGATCTGTCTTCTGCTGCCGGATGAAGGTCTCAATAGCTGCCAGATGATGGCGCATATCGTGCCGGAGAATCGCCAGGCGGTGTTCGCTGACGCGTGTCTGGTCAATCTCGGTACGCAGGCTGTCAAGCTGCATATCCATTAGTTCTCCGTATTGTTCCGCGCGGTGTTTCATTTCATATTCCCGGAAGTACACCAGAAGAAATACCACATAGGAGAGGCACATGGAAAATGCCAGAAATTCCACGATTACCTTACTGCCGGAATACAGCAGTGTGGAAAATTTCGTTGTGGCGTAATCGAAAAGGTAGTAGACCAGCGGCATAGCGCCCAGAATACACAACTCCCGGTTGGACTTGGAAAAAAGAAGCGCCGTGGTCTGACAGAGGTTCCGGCTCAGGAAGAAGAATACGCTCAGCGTCACCAGAATCCGGCTCAGGTAGTAGAGCACTTCCGAACCGGACAGGGACAGAAACAGGATACCGATCCAGTTGCTGAACTGACAGCACAGATAGGCAGTCAGAATAGATATGAGCGCAGGCAGCCAGCGGAACTTATAGTGGAAAACCAGCACCAGCAGCAGAGGGAGATGTACCAGCAGCGGGTAAATGGGATCTGTGTAAGTCTCACCCAGCAGAAGAATGCAGGGGATATAGAGCAGCAGGCAAATCAGTCCTACCGACAGGAGCAGCAGGACATTTTTCCGCTCCTGTTTTACGCCCAGAAAAAAGGCCGACAAAAAGATGCCGAACAGCATGGTGGTAATGTGATGCGTAAGTGTCAGAGCCTGAAGCAGCATGATGGAAATCCTCCTGTGTATGGATAAAAATCATATTATTTCTATTATATGGGATTTTCGGAAGTAAAGCAAATGCAGAAATTACTGTTCGCGCCGTATATGTGCAATTCGCGCCAAAAAGTAATATAAAAAATTATTTTATGTTAAAATATGGGTAATGCAATTTTAAAATCACACAAAGGAGCGGGGACATGAGAAAATACTTACGAGGAAACAGCGGAATGCGCTTTCTGGCGATTCTGACGGCGGTGGCACTGACGCTTGGAAGCGTAGATGTGACAGCGCTGGCATCGGCGGCGGGACAGAACGCGGCGGAGCAGACAGCCGTGGAGCCGGAGGATACAGAAGGCCGGGCGGCTGTGTCCGGAGAGACCGAAGGACAAGACGAACCGGAGAACGATGGAGAGCAGCCGGGCGGGAATGAAAATGCAGTGCCAGGCTCTGGTCCGAAGCAGAATACGGACGCTCCGGAGGATAACGAGACACCGGCAGATCCGGAAGGAACGGGCGAGACATCGGCAGACCCGGAAGGAACGGGCGAGACTTCCGGGGAGCAGAAGGATGAACTGGAGACCCGGGAGGCGGATATTGCTATCTACGGAAGTACACAGGCAGAAAGCGGGAAGCTGGCTTATCTGGATCCGACGGTCTTAAGACCGGGTGGAGACGGAAGGTGGAGCAGCGACAACGGCAATCTGCTCTGGTTTGGCAAAGAGACAAACGGAACCCCGATGCAGTATCGGATTCTGTCTTCGACGAATGTATTCAGCACAGATGCGAAAAATGGCGGGCTGCTGCTGAACAGTGTTAAGGAGTATGAGACGGAAAACTGGTGGGGATATGGCTTCGATAATACGGCAGACTTGACGAGTCAGGAATCGGAAGCGATTGCCAGGGCGAAGGAAATAAACGGTTATCTCTATACCACGTTTGTATTCCGGAAGGATCTGCCAGCTTATGGGAAGGCTTTGACAGCGCTCTATGCCGACGGCACGAACATGGACGAGATCAATGGAGCATCCATGTACCTGGATCCATCCAAAATCCTGATGGTATCAAAAGCAGGTTCCATGAAATATAGTTCAGATTCTAAGCTTCATGCGATTAGCGATGAGCTCTATGAGGAAGTCAACTGGAAGCTGACCCTGCTGGACGCAGATAAAAGTGTGAAAGATGCGACGCTGACTTGTGCAGGAACCAAAGCGGACACAGGCGCCGGGCAGTATCAGATCTCCTGTACCTATAAGGGAGATGCAGACGATAAGCTGTCCATCATGGTCACCGATAAAGCTTATAACGCGGAGGGCGCGCAGATCCTGTGCTATGGATATGTAAATCCTGAAAATAATAACAATACGAAAAAAAATAATGGATCTGGCAGCTATACCATAGAGGGAACGTTTTCGATTGCCGAAGACACAGGAGTCACTGCGGAAAATTTGAAATCCTCTTATCACATGTACCTGATCGTGGAACATACATCCGGACAGTATAACAATGATTTATATGGAACCGATTACGCCAGCAAACCCTATGAGGTGCAGGTGGGGAAATCGGAGACGCATTATATGTGCGGGTACACAGGTACAAACTGGGATGAGCATATAAAGCTGCATCCGGCATGTGGGTGGAAATACAGTAGCTATACGTTTACCCCCTGGAACCGGACAGATTCCCTGCCCACAGAAGCAGGAAATTATTATCTGGTAAATGATGTGGAATTAACCGAAACCTGGAATGTGCCGACAGGATGGACGTATCTGTGTCTGAGCGGAAAGAGTATCACGATGAAGGGGAATGGCGCTGTAATTTCCGTGTCAACGAATGGAAAGCTCCACCTGACAGACTGTAAGGAAGCGGACAATCGGATTACCCATGCAGAAGGATATGTGGGAAGCGGTATTGCGATCAGCGGCAGCGGAAGTAACGGCGACGATAAAGGAAAGGTTTATTTATATAATATAAAAATCACAGGAAATAAGGCAGAAAAAGGCGGCGGTATTTACTGCGAGAAAGCGGATTCAGATTCCTTTCAGGTATCCCGTGATACCGTCATCGACGGAAATACCGCATTAGACGGAACGACGCCAGATAATGTATATCTGTGTAAGAATCAAAGGATTTATGTGCATGATCCCGGTGAGAAGATGCGGATTGGTGTTACCACAGATGTGACGCCGACAGAAGAAAAGCCGGTTACGATTACCAAATTTGGAAATGTGACGAACGCGAACTATGTATTCAGCGATCAGGAATACGATATGGGGACGGTGCAGGATACACAATATTCGGATCGATATAATCTGACCCTCATTCCCCGCACCGCTGCCATCACAGCCACAGACGCAGACGGTACGGTAACCAGCCGCAGCCTGGGGCTTGGTACTTCCATTATGCGCAATCCGGCGATTCCGACGGAAACAGACGCCTGGAGCGGAAGCTATGTGTGGTTTGGGTATAGCTTTGACTATAATGCTTCGTATAATCCGGGAAAACCGGTAAAGTACCGCGTGCTGTCCAAGGATACCACGGAGCTGGGCAAAAACGGAGAACATACCCTGTTTTTGGACAGTGACAAGGTGATGGTAGCAGATCGTCCATATAAGACAGAATATGGTAGCAGTGCTATTTCTGCGCTTTCCAACTATCCGGGTTATATGAAAAACAGCGAAAAACAAGCACTTGTGGACAGCAAAATCACAGAGGATGGTGCGAGTAATTCCTCATTTTTTATGGTCACGTCGGAGCAGGCTCAGTCCGGTCGGTATGGCTATAATAATGCAAGTACAGGTACAAGCAAAATAAAGGAACCCCGTACCGGTACATCAGAGATCTGGTGGCTGCATGGCGGTACTGGTTATGTGTCGAATACCGGAGCTATCGTACGGGATTCAAACAAAACGGCAGGTACAAGTGTAGCAACCAATGTGAATTTGACCAATGTCCTGCTTTCTGAGGTGACATCCAATGCAGATGACGCTGCGACCGGTGCTGCAGGCAAGCATGGAACAGCATACAAGCTGACGCTGCTGGCCGGTAAGCAGGACAATGGCACAGAAAATATGAAGATTGATTCTACGGACGTTCAAAGAACGGAAGATGAAGTGACCCTTACCTATGACCTGAGTCATTATGCAAAGGAAGGATATCCCGTATCAACGACGTACTATCGGATCAATCAGGTATCTGTACTGTTTCTGGATAAGGAATATACAGAGGGAAACACAAATGGTGCAAAACTGCTTGGATGTGTAAAAGTAGATGAACAAAAAGAATTTAAGGATAATAAATGGAATACTTCTTACGATAAAGGGCTAAACGGCAGCTGCACGAAGAAATTCACAGTTCCGGAAGGCCTGGAAAACAAACAGTATGGAAAGGACTATTACGCCTACCTGATCGCGGAGCAGGTAAACGGAGAACACGAATCCAATTTCGCCAGCGCGCCGGTGGAGATTACGATTCCGAAGGGCTCTTACCAAATCGTACATACGGTAGTGAATCCGCAGGGCGAGGAAGTCACTTATGACGCTCAAAATCCGATCGATGTAACCGGATTCTTTACCCTGGATTCCCGCCTGACACCCTATAAGGACCAGGTTACCGTGACATATGAGCTTCTGACAGGAGAGGGCGTGACCGGTGTCGGAACGCTGGATGAAAATCAGAAGCTGACAGTAACGAAATGCGGTACCTTCAAAATCAAGGTCACCACATCGGCAGTCAAGGATACTGCGGGAGATCCGCTTTACAGTGAAGGAGAAGCCGTCGCCACTCTGACCGTGAAGAAGGCAGCCGGTTCCATGGGGGATGTAACGGTAGCCAATACCGATTCGGCGAAAACCGATATTATTTATGGCGACACCTGGACAGCGTCCACAAGCAGCACGACAAATCAGGATGTGTCTTACACCTATTGGTTGAGCAGCCAGTCCGAGGAACAGGCAACCGCGACCCTGCCGACCGACGCAGGAACCTACACAGTAAAGGCCACCTACGCGGCTACGGATCTGTATGAAGCCTGCAGTAAAACGGCAGAGTTTACGATTCTTCCGAGACCTGCAGCGCTTCAGTGGAGTGAGACAAAGCTAACCTATAAGGGCGACGCCCAGTCTGTCACGGCCACTGTGACGAACAAGGTTTCTCCGGATACAGATGATAGCTTCAAACTGGAATATACCGGAAACACAGAGAAAGAGGCAGGAAATTATACAGCAGGGGTGACAGCGCTTGGCAATCCCAACTACACCCTGGATGGCGCCGCAAATACATCCCAGAGCTGGAGTATCGCCTATCTCACAGCCCCGGCAAGCCCGCTCAGCGTGACCGGAACAAAGGGACAGAACGACTGGTACGTGTCAGAGGTAACACTGAAAGCGGCTGACGGTTACCAGATTTCTGCCGATGGCGGAGCAACCTGGCAGGGCGGCTTTGGCTATACGACTTCCGGGACCTATCATGAGGGGCAGACCTATCGTCTGAGACAGACAGCTACCGGATATATAACAGCTCCGGCAGCATTGCCGGTTATCAAAGTGGATCTGACAGCGCCCACCGGTAAGCTTCAGATTAACACAAGAGAGATTGAGCAGACAGACAGTGTTCTGTGGAAATGGTTTTTCAGGGAGAAAGCAGAAATTACGGTAACGGCGGCGGACGAAGTAAGCGGTGTGGCGAAGATTGAGTACCAGAGCGTGAATGCGCCCGGCGGATACCAGGAAAATGGATACTGGAAAAAACTGGATACAAACAGCCTTGCCATACCGGCCAATGCCAGCCAGATTCTTTATTTCAAAATCACCGATAACGCCGGGAACGTTACCATTCTGAATTCCAACGGCGTAGTAGTTTACACAGACGCCACAGCCACCGGAGAAGTGAACTTCGTAAAGACGACCACAGCGGATCAGGATACCGGAATCCGGGTGGCGGAGAATACGGTTGCTTCTATAAAAGAAGGAACAGAGGATGTAGCAGCGGGAGCTTATCAGATAAAAGAGGTAAACGGAGAGAAACACCTGATTCTGACAGCAGCTTACCTGAAGTCCCTGACAGACGGAGCCCATACCCTGACCGCAGCGTACGACGCCAACGGCCATGCCTGGGAGGATGGAGCCGAGGGTGAGAAGCCTGCGGATTCTACGATTACGGTTGTGGTCAGCAGAGCGCAGGGCGTTGTAACCATTCTTGGCGAACAGTCGAAGGTATACGATGGCAGACCGGTCAGCAAGCCGAGTATTACCACCGAAAATGACCGGGGTACGAATAACGCCAACGTTACCATTGAATACAAGGTGAAGGGCGCGGATGACAGCACCTACACAAAAGAGGCCCCGAAGGATTATGGAACCTACGTGGTACGTGTTACGGTGGCGCAGGATGACAGCCATACAGAGGCGGTGGTTACAAAGGAATTTTCCATCACGAAAAAGCGGATGACGTTGACGGCTGAGGATTACAGCGGAACCTATGATGGACAGAAGCATGCTATTACCGTGACGGTGACTGATCCTGCAGACGTGGAGATTTCCTATCGGGCTTCCGAAAACGCGTCCTGGCAGAGCGCTCCGATTACATATCGCGACGCGGGAACCTACACCGTATATTATCAGGTAACAAGCGAAAATTATGAGACAGAGACCGGCTCCCGGACCATTACGATTACGCCGAAAACGGTGGCGCTTACATGGGGAACCACGATGTTTACTTATGACGGAACCGAAAAAATCCCCACCGTGACTGTGGACAGCAGTTCCCTTTGCGATGGAGATAGCTGTCAGGTAACAGGCATGAAGGGCGCGCAGAAGGCAGCCGGAATCTATAGGGCGGAAGCGGCAGCCCTGGACAACGCGAATTATCAGCTTCCGGACGAGAAGACCGCTGCATTTACCATTCAAAAAGCGGCGGTTACCATTCAGGCAGATGACGCAGGGAAGCATATAGAGAAGGCAGATCCGAAGCTGACTTACCGCATTGTAGAAGGAACTCTGGCAGAGGGAGACAGTCTGAAGGGAATTACCGTGAGCCGTGAGGAAGGCGAGACGGCCGGAGCCTACAAAATTATGGCAGGTCTGGCAGCAGGCGCAGAGAGTGAGAATCCCAATTATGAGACTACAGTTTCTGACAAAGCAGGAGCCTTTACCATCGGGGATCACGATCAGGCGAAGGTATCCGCGGCTGCGGCAGCGCCCACCTGTACAAAGAACGGTTCCACAGAGGAACGAAGCGGCTCCGGGTGCGAAAAGGTGATGATAGCGTCCGTGGAAATCCCGGCGCTGGGACATGACTGGACCGGAGAATGGAAGCTGGTAAAGGAAGCCACGGCTACAGAAAACGGACGGCAGGAGAAGACCTGCGGACGGGAAGGCTGCGGTCAGAAGATGTACGAGGTGATTCCGGCGACGGGACAGTCTCCGGATGAGGATGGAACCGGTCAGGGCGATCTGCGCGTGGATCTGGAGATTACGCAGGACGCGCCGATTGCTTCCGGTGGTATCTATAATACAAAGAAGGAGCTGCTGGACGCGCCGGGAATCTTTAGCGAGGCAGAGAAGGCAGCCATAGCGGAAGGAAAAGAGGCGAAGGTCTGGGTGGAAATCACGAAGACCGATCTGGCAGAGGAAGAGAAGGCTGCCTTTGAACAGGAAGCGAAGAAGACAGCCGGAGAAAACGCAAGGCTTGTATACTTCAGTGCGGAGCTGTTTCGTCAGATAGGCGAGAACGTGGAACGTATTTCAGAGCCGGGCGCGAAGATCCGCCTGACTATCCGTATTCCGGACGAGCTTGTGAACACGGACAGCACCATTTCCCGTGAATACTTTATTCTTCGGATGCATGGTGGGGAGCTGACCGTCCTGAACGGAAGCTTTGACAAGGATACGAGGGAATACACCTTCGAGACCGACAAGTTCTCCGATTACGCGATTGTCTGCAAGGACACCAGGATTGAGACGAAACCGGATGACAGCAAGGGCAGCTCCGGCGGATCATCCAAAGCCCCGGTAACCTCCGCCAACACCGGCGACCGGAACCAGCCGCTGGCCTGGATGATCCTGGCCGTGGCAGCGACAGGTATCATCGCAGCGGCGATCCGGAAAAAGAAAAGACAGTAAAAGAGGATTGACATAACTACCTATATTAAAATTACGGAAACAGATGAAATTATAGTTACATAGCAGGATAAAAGAAAGGCCGGAGACCATTGGTTAAAATGGATCTCCGGCCTTTCTTTATCTTATACAAATGTAAACCACGTATCCCGCATACAGCAGAATCATAGCCAGGCCTTCGATTTTGTCGAGCCTGTGCTTCGTCCAGGCCATGAGCCACACGATGAAGCTGAAGCCCACCAGGATGATGATATCGATGATATTTTCCTGGATAAAGGCGATGGGGCTTAAGGCGGAGGCGATGCCGAGGACCATCAGGATGTTGAAGATATTAGAGCCTACGGCGTTGCCGAGAGCCATATCCACCTCATTCTTGCGTGCCGCCACGATGGAGGTCATCAGCTCCGGCAGGCTGGTGCCGAAGGCCACGATGGTCAGGCCGATGAGATTCTCGCTGATGCCGAAAGCGGAAGCGATGGTTTTGGCGCCATCCACCACCCAGTCGCTGCCAAGCGTGATACCCGCGATACCGATGACGATGAAAATCAGGCTCTTAGGCACGGACATGACCTTCATGTCTGCGGCCTCTGCGGCAAATTCCGAGTCTTCATTGTTCATGGAGTGCTGGGCTGACCGGATCATATACAGAATAAAAAAGGCGAACAGAACGATGAGAATCAGGCCGTTGACCCGAGTCAGCATCATGCGATCGTGGCCCAGCACCAGGAGCAGCAGGGCGCAGACTATGGAAAAGGGAATATCGATTTTCAGAGAGCTTTTTTGAACGGCTACCGGAGTCAGAACCGCGCAGACGCCGATGACCACCATCAGGTTGAAGATGTTGGAGCCTACGGCGTTGCTGACGGCCAGGGCGTTGCTGCCGGCGATGGAAGCGGTGACGCTGACTGCCGTCTCCGGCAGGCTGGTTCCCATGGCTACGATAGTCATGCCGATGATAAGCGACGGTACCTGAAAATGCTTGGCGATACTGCTGCTGCCCTCGACAAAAGCGTCAGCGCCTTTTACCAGAAACGCAAAACCAATGATGAGCAGTACCACAGCGAAGGGTACGCTCTGAAAAAATGTGTTCATAGAAAATCCTCCTTGGAAATGGAATCGGAACCGTATCACAGATACAACCCCGGC
>NZ_JBOKYU010000052.1:0-14218 GCF_051972735.1 Laedolimicola sp.
CCAGTCCTCTTACCGCATAGGCTGTCAGAAGTACCGTCGGCGCGGAAGCGATCTCACGGCCTACCAGCACCTTCTGTACATTACCGCCGGACAGACGGCGGACCGGGGTGGAGATACCCGGGGTTACTACCTCCAGTTCCTCAACCACGGACTGGGCCAGCTTCCTGGACGGGCGGCGGTTTGTAAAGGGTGTTTTTCCCCTCCGGAAGGAACGGAGCATCATATTGTCAGCCAGGTCCATGTTCGCCACCAGGCCCATACCCAGACGATCCTCCGGCACGAAGGAGAGGGACACGCCCATTTCAGCAATTTTCAGGGGATCTTTGCCAAGCAAAGGCTCCTCGTGGCCGTCGTCCTCCACGTACCCGATGGTTCCGGATTCCACCGGCTGCAGCCCTGCGATGGCCTCCAGAAGCTCCTTCTGCCCACAGCCGGAAATGCCTGCGATACCCAGAATCTCGCCGCTCTTTGCCGTAAAGGACACATTTTTTAACTTCTGAATACCATCCTCGCTGCGGACGGACAGATCCTTCACCACGATACGCGGCTTCGGATTCACCGGATCCGGGCGGTCAATATTCAGGGTCACCGCATGACCTACCATCATGTTGGTCATCTCGGTGACGGTCGTGTCTTTGGTCGCCATGCTGCCGATGTATCTGCCGTCCCGGAGGACTGCCACACGGTCAGACAGGGACTCTACTTCGTGCATCTTATGGGTGATGATGATAATGGCCTTGCCGTCGTCCCGCATTTTCCGGAGGACACGGAATAGCTTTTCGGTCTCCTGGGGCGTCAGCACGGCGGTGGGCTCGTCCAAAATCAGAATATCCGCGCCGCGGTACAATACCTTTACAATCTCCACGGTCTGCTTCTGGGATACCGACATATCATAAATCTTCTGCTTCGGGTCTACCTCGAAGCCATATTTCTCACAGATCGCCTCGATTTTCTTCGAAGCCTCTTTGATATTCAGCTTTCCCTCCAGACCCAGGATAATGTTCTCTGTGGCGGTAAGCACGTCGATCAGCTTGAAATGCTGATGCACCATGCCGATACCAAGATTCAGGGCGTCCTTCGGGGTCTTGATGACCTCTTCCTTTCCATTGATAAAGATCTGACCCTCATCCGGATAATAGATACCGGCCAGCATATTCATCAACGTGGTTTTTCCGCTTCCGTTTTCGCCCAGAAGCGCCAGGATTTCGCCCTTGTAGATATCCAGATCTACCTTTTCATTGGCAACTACAGAGCCAAAGGTCTTTGTAACGTTTTTCATTGAAACTGCGGCTACTTTGGTTTCCATCTTTTGTTTCCTTCCCTCGTTTATGACGGATCCGCAAAACGGATCAAAAGGACGGCGCGGCATATTCGCTGCTGCGCCGCCCTGTGCTTTTTACTTAAGCGTAAGCGTTCAGGCTCGTATTAGAATGCGGTATCCAGAAGATTGATACCGTCGATATTTACATTGAAGTACGGAGCAGAACGGTACTCAGACTCATGGAAGTATCCGTCGCTTACGACCTCATGATCCGGTGTATACTCTGCATCGGTATCTACATCTGCCTCGTAGCTGGTCAGCTCCTGGCCCTCTACGGTGAAGGTAGAAGTATCAAATACATGCAGGTCGCCGGACTCGATCTTGGCCTTTGCCTCGTCGATGGCTTCCTGTGTTCCCTCTGCCACTGCGCTTCCCAGGGTGCTCAGCTCTACAGAACCGGTTGCCAGAGTTCCTGTCCAGTCAGCGTCGATGGCCTCTCCGTTTGCTACGCAGTTGATTGCGTACTCAAAGTACGGCTCCCAGTTTACTCTGGAGGATACCAGGAAGGTATTCGGGCATGCGCTCTCGGTGCTTCCGTTGTAGGATACGTTCGGTACGCCTGCGGTCTCACATGCGGTGGGAGCTCCCATGGAGTCTGCATGCTGGCTGATCAGAACACAGCCGTCCTGGATCAGCTTGTTTGCTCCCTCTTTCTCTGCTGTCTCATCGTACCAGGAACCTGTGAAGGTTACTTCCATGGTAGCGGTCGGGCATACGGAACGCGCGCCCAGGAAGAAGGAGGTGTAACCGGAGATAACCTCTGCGTAGGTAAATGCTCCGACGTAACCAATCTTAGCCTGCTCTGCGGTAATATCGCCATTGTCAATCATCTCATTCAGCTTCATGCCTGCGGCGATACCTGCCAGGTAACGTCCGTCATAGATGGAAGCGAATGCGTTGTGGAAATTGTCCAGATTCTCGGTATGCGCCTTGGTTCCGGTTGCGTGGCTGAACTGTACCTCCGGATTCTCCTTGGCTGCCTCGATCATGTAATCCTCATGTCCAAAGCTGTCTGCGAAGATGAAGTTGCAGCCTGCGTCTGCCAGCTCGCATGCTGCCTCATAGCACTCCTGACCCTCCGGAATATTTGTTTTCGTCATGTACTCAACACCCAGCTTCTCGCATGCCTCTTTTGCGGCATTCATGAAGTTCAGGTCGTAGGTGGAGTTCTCATCGTGCAGGAAGATAAAACCTACCTTGACATCTGCCAAGGAAGCCTCTCCCTCTGTTGTGGTGGACTCTGCGTCTGTCTCTGTCTTGGTGTCCGCAGAAGCCTTGTCAGCAGATCCGCCGCAGCCTGCCAGCATGCCGACGGTCATAGCCAGTACAGTAATGAGACTAAGTACTCTCTTTTTCATAACGTTCCTCCTATATGTTTTCCCATTATTTGGATGTTGAGTCTGTCGTTATCAGTCAATTCTCAACATGTTAAAGTATAAGTGTCTGACTCGTACTTTGTCAATATATTTATTAATTTTTGTTAAATATTTTATTCACTTATAAGTTTATCTTATATGTTTAATGATGACGTCTTATAACAGTAGAATCACATGACGAAAAACGGATGCCCTGTGAGGCATCCGCTGTTTCGTTTGCTTTTTGTCGTTGCTTTACTGTTTTGTCAACCGTCTGTAACTTCGATCGCTTTAATCAAAAACTCATTGCCCCGGCGGAGATAGGTGTGTTCACTGCCGCAGTGGGGACAGGTCCTGCCGTGGGCCACGGTAGGATATTCCTGCCCGCAGTCCTCGCAGAAGGTGACGGCGTCGATCTGCTCGATCTTAAGCTCTGCTTCCTCCGTCACAGGCTCCTTTTTCCGGGCCCAGTTCCAGCAGTCGATGAGGTAATCGTGGATGATGCCGGTGACCTCGCCGATTTCCAGGGTGACGGCGGAGACTTTTTTTACATTATTTTCCTCCGCCACCTTTTTTACGTCGCGCACGACGTAGAATATCACTCCCAATTCGTGCATAGTATTAAGTTCCTTATTTTTTATTCAAAATAGATTTTTATTTTTCCTTATTTGTAACGATCTTCACCGCGCGCTTCAGCTGATAGGGCAGGATATGCTTGAACTTATCCTCGGCCTTCACCATCTTCGAGCACTCCGGATGATCCCGGCGCAGGGTAATGGCGTCAAACTCGCACTTGGTAGTGCAGACGCCGCAGCCGATACACTTATTCTCGTCCACGATGGTGGCGCCGCAGCCAAGACATCTTGCCGTCTCCTTGCGCACCTGCTCCTCGGTCAGAGTCAGATGAGCGTCCTTAAAGGATTTGGACGGTACTGTCTCGTCCACGCCCTCGATCTGGCGGGAGGAATTATCGTAGCTCTCTACGGAAATATTGCTCTTATCCAGCTCGTTGAACTCCCAACGGTTCCGTCCGATGGTCATATGGCCGTTGTGGACGTAGCGGTGCAGGGATTCTGCCGCGTAGTGGCCTGCCGCGATGGCGTCGATGGCGAATTTCGGTCCTGTATACACGTCTCCGCCCACGAAGATATCCGGCTGTCCGGTCTGATAGGTCAGCTTATCCGCCACGATGGCCGGACCGTTGAAGGTTACGTTCTCGCCCTCCAGCAGATTGCCCCAGACGCTTCTCTGGCCTACCGCGAAAATCACGCGGTCACAATCAATCCGGATGGTCTCATTTTCGTCATAGGTCGGCGCGAAGCGACCCTCTGCGTTCTTGACAGAGGTACACTTCTTAAAGATGATACCGGTCACCTTGCCGTTCTCGGTCAGAACCTCCTTCGGTCCCCAGCCGTTCTGAATCTTTACGCCGTCTTCTTTTGCCTCGCGTACTTCGTCATCTGCTGCAGGCATCTCTGCCTCAGACTCCAGACAAAGCATATGAACCTCGCCGGCTCCGCTTCTGGCGCTGACTCTGGCCGCGTCGATGGCTACGTTTCCGCCGCCTACGACCACGACTCTTCCGGTGTAAGAGGTCTTGCCGGTGTTGGCCTCCCGCAGATAATCAATGGCTGTGGTGGTGCCTTCCGCGTCGTCTCCGGGCACGCCGGGTCTGCGGCCCGCGCTGCAGCCGATGGCGATATAGAAGGCCTTATAGCCCTGCTCACGGAGCTCTTTTAAGGTCACATCTTTGCCGACCTCCACGCCGGTCTTAATCTCCACGCCCATCTCGCGCATCACGTCGATTTCCGCTGCGATGACGTCTTTTTCCAGTTTATAGGAGGGGATGCCGTAGCGGAGCATACCGCCGGGCTCCTCATTCTTCTCAAATACGGTGGGACGATAGCCCTTCTCCGCCAGATAGAAGGCTGCGCTCATACCTGCCGGGCCGCCGCCGATGATGGCGATCTTCTCCGGGAAATGATCCATATGGATGCTGGCCGGGATGACCACGGGCGGAATGTAGCGGGTCTCCGCCTTCAGATCCTGCTCTGCGATGAACTTCTTCACTGCGTCGATGGCTACGGCCTGGTCGATGGTGCCTCTGGTGCAGGCATCCTCGCAGCGGCGGTTACAGATACGGCCGCAGACTGCCGGGAACGGGTTCTGCTTCTTAATCAGAGCCAGAGCCTCCTGATATTTGCCCTGGGAGGCCTTTTTTAAGTAGCCCTGTACGGCGATGTGTGCCGGACATGCGGTCTTGCAAGGAGCGGTACCGGACTTGTGGCTGTTGATGCGGTTGTTGTCGCGGTAGTCCGGATCCCATTTGTCCTTGCCCCATTTTACGGCGTCCGGAAGCTGCTGCTTCGGATACCTGACCTCACTGCCGTCCTTCTGACAGAGCTTCTGACCCAGACGGGTAGCGCCTGCCGGGCAGTACTCCACGCAACGGCCGCAGGCCACGCATTTATCCTTATCCACGTGCGCCACATATGCGGAACGGGACATGTTCGGGGTGTTGAAAAGCTGAGAGGTCCGCAGCGCGTTACAGATATTTACATTACAGTTACAGATTCCGAAAATCTTGTTGTCACCGTCGATGTTGGTGATCTGGTGTACGAAGCCATTTTCCTCGGCGCGCTTTAAGATGGCCATGGCCTCCTCGTAGGTGATGTCGTGGCCCTTGCCGGTCTCGCGGCAGTAGTCCGCGAAGTCGCCCACGCCGATGCACCAGCCGAAATCATCGTCTGCCACGCCCTCGCCGATAACCTTACGGGAAGCACGGCAGGAGCAGCGGCCCACGCCGATGTGACCCTCGTATTTCTTCAGCCAGTAGGACAAGTGCTCGATGTCCATGGACTGATTTTCCATGGAAATGGCTTTTTCCACCGGGATGACATGCATTCCGATGCCTGCGCCTCCGGGCGGTACCATCTGGGTAATGCCGGCCAGGGGAATGAACGTCATGCGTTCAAAGAAGGCAGCCACGTCCGGATGCTCCTTAAGACGGGGATTGCTTCCGTCCGGCAGCTCCTCCATGTTGAACAGCTCGGCGGAACCGGGCACGAACATGGGCAGAATATATCTGCGCTCCGTCTGTTCCCGGGTGCGGCCATTGTGGTCGTAATGATAGCCGTAATCGTACTCCAGAAGTCCGATATAGCTCATCTCATCCAGCAGCTTCTGGAATTTTTCTTCACCCTCCTTCGGGATTTTGTTCAGGTGGCACAGCTCGGAAAAGGTGTAGGGCACGCGCTTTTTCATGGATAAGCCGACCTCTGCCATCTCCTCGGTAATGATTTCCGCCAGACCCCAGTATTCCGGATCCTCCACCTTCACGCCGCCCATGATGTGTCCGGCTACGTCGGTGATTTTCCGTCCCAGCTTGATGATTTTCTCACCGGGGGCTTTATCGTTTTTGTGGTTCGCGGGCCACTGGTTGTATTGTTCCATGTCAAACATAGGGTCATCTCCTTTTTCTTTTTAATATATTTACTCCGGCGCGCAAGAATTAGCTTCTGCGAAGCTAATTCTCACGGGCTTCGCCCTATGAAGACAGCCAGAAACTGTGCCTGTGAAAGCGAGCTTTCCCATTCACAGTTTCCGTCTGTCTTCGCACGCCTCATTGCTTACGTGAAAAGTGTAACTCTCTTAACCCTTCCACTTCGTCACACACCTGCTTCAGTCCGCAGACCCCGCAGTCCATGGTGAGGTTCTGCATCATATGGTCTAACGTCCCGGTAATTCTTTCACTTTCCCGGCCAAGCGCTTCCAGCTCCTGATACGGGAATCCATTCGCCGTCACATAATGGATTTCCACTGCCTCCACCTCTGGGTGGCTGTGAAAGGCCGCGATCATCCGGCTGCCGGTCTTCGCGAAATTCAGACCTTTTTTCAGGGCTTCTTTGCCAATACGGACGCTCTCCCGCCGTTTGGAGGAAGATACCCGCAGCATGAAGCCCTCCGGGTAAAAATGGTAGCGGGTATACTCAAGATTCCGGATAGCCCGGTAGAGCTTTTTCCCCTCGCCCAGGGTATCCTCGCCCACCCGTACCAGGGCGATCCTTGCAAATGGCGTATCAGCGTCGATTTCCGGCAAATCCGTCCCGGTTAAGAACACGCCGTCGCCGGGAACCAGATCCTTCGAAGCTGTCACCAGGGTAACACCCAGGGCCGGCAGGCTGCCGCCGCCCAGCTCGTAGGCCATGTCGCTTCGAAGAATCATGCTCCGGTCGGAAACGGAGGGCCAGGCTGTGGCGTCGTGGGGCAGCTGCTGCTTTTCACTGCTCAGCAGTGCCCGGACTTTCCTTATGGTTTCATCATACAGCTTCATTATAAATGCTTATCCCTGTCGATTTTATCGTAATGCTTTTCAAAAAGCGGCGCCAGCGCTGCGGTCAGCTTCATATCCAGATTGAAGAAATAGACCGCAAAGGACAGGACGAACAAAACTGCCGCAATAATCGCGATTATCACGATTGCATGTAAAATTCCTGTCATTCTTTACGCCTCCTTCGCCATGCCCTTCTGTCTCGCGAACTCCGCCGCTCCCAGGGCTCCCATGAGCTGCGGATCCATGGGAAGCTCGGTAACCTTCAGCTTCAGTACCTTTTCAATGGCCGCTTTTAGCCCATCGTTCTTGGCACAGCCGCCGGTCAGGGTCACGCTTCCTGCGGCTCCGGCCTTTTTGCTCATGACAAAGCAGCGCTTCGCCACGGAAAGCTCGATGCCCGCCGCGATCTCGTCCATGGGCTTGCCCTCGCCCACCAGGGAAATGACCTCGGACTCAGCAAAAACCGTACATTGGGACGTAATCGGAATCACATTTTTTGCCTGTAAGGAAAGTCTGGAAAACTCGGTCAAATCCATTTCAAAGGCTCTGGCCATGGCCTCGAAGAACCGTCCCGTTCCCGCCGCGCATTTGTCGTTCATGGCAAAATTCAGCACCGTGCCATCCGTATCCACAGCGATACCTTTTACGTCCTGTCCGCCGATGTCGATAATAGCACGGACGCTCGGATCCGCCACATGGACGCCCATGGCGTGACAGCTGATCTCGGAGATATTTTCATCCGCAAAGGGCACCTTATTGCGGCCATAGCCGGTGCCCACCAGATAGGCCAGGTCCTCGGCGCTTCCAAGCTCCGACACCTTCTCCACAGCCTGTTTCAGGGCATCCTCGGCACTTAAGACCGCGTTGATGCGGCTTCTTAAGGTCACGTCGGACACCAGTTTTCCGGTTTCGTCGATAATGACGCATTTTGTATACGTACTTCCGGAATCACATCCGCCAAAATATTTCATGTCTCTCTCCCCCTTCTTACCATGCAGAGCCTGAATTCTTACCATGACTGCTCATCCGTCAGAATCTCCAGGCTCGGATCCAGCGGTTCTTCCCGGAACACGGTCCGCATGTAACGGTTTACCTGATCGCGGATGGCCTGTCTGGAAATGACTCTCGGATCAAACAGGTCGTGGGTTACCCAGATCAGATGAATGCCCTTCTCCCGGGCCTTCTCCTCAAACTGGCCGTGCATACCGGTCAGAGCCTTGCAGCTCATGTGCTCCCAGAGAATAACCGTGTCGGCCCGGAACTCCTCGCAGAACTCCCAGAGCTCGTCCAACAGAACCCTGTAGCCGCCGTGAGTCCGATTTCTCATGATCATATTCTCGGTCAGCCACGCCATATCGTAGATGGCCTGCTCCTTGTCATCCTCGGACAGCACCCTGGTGGACACCATGGACAGCATATCCGTCAGCGGCAGGATGCCCCAGCAGTTCTGCAGCCAGATCAGGAAATCAAAGTAGAAATGGGACTGCACACCCCAGACGATGGCCCTGTGGCGGTACTCCGGCAGGACCTTATGCTTCGCCTTGTAAGCCTTCTCCGCCAGCGCCGTGATCCTTCGGTCTGCCTCCAGGAAGTCCGGATCCTTGCCGCAGATGGCCATGTAATTGGTCTCTGTATACAACGCCAGGTTGGATCCGAATACCTGGGGGTAATCGGTCTTATTCATTTCCAGCCACTCCAGACGGTGACGGGTGGACTCATTCACGCGCCCGGCACAGGTGAAATAGGCATCCCAGTCCCATTTTTCCCCGGTCTGCTCCTCAATGAACTTGATACAGTTCCTGATTTCCTGGGCCGCGTATTCCTGCACGTCCTCCTCCTGATGGCGGAGCGGCGCTGCCAGCTGGAAGCAGGGCACGCCGTCCTCCAGCTCCAGCCTCTTGGAAATGACGCTGTTGCCCATGAGTGATCCGTCGCAGGTGGTGTTGCACTGTACCGCGCAGGCGCCCAGTATCGGAAAATCGTCGTCGATGGATACGCCCGCCTCGGCCTCCGGCATGGGACATACGTCGCCGGGCAGACCGTATTCCTGTGCCACGTCAATGTAATGGCAGGCCCCGTACTGATTCAGCAGCACCGATACGTAGACCGCCGGGGTCTCGCGGCTCAGGCCCTTCAGGGTCGGGAAGCCCATCATCACGGCCGTCATCTCATTTTCGTCCATCAGGACCACCTTGTCGGACAGCTTCTTGTCGTTGCCGATGCGGCGATCCGCCTTGAACAGATTGTCCAGAAGCTTCGCCACGTCCGCCATAACCAGGTCGAACTCGGTATGGGCGATACGAAGCTGCGGACCGCGCAGCCCCTGGGTGTGCCGATCCACCATCATGGGCGCGGCCAGATAGTTGGCCATCCAGCGATAGCGGAAAAAGGCTT
The DNA here is from genome assembly GCF_051972735.1 of Laedolimicola sp. Lineage (NCBI taxonomy): Bacteria > Bacillati > Bacillota > Clostridia > Lachnospirales > Lachnospiraceae > Laedolimicola > Laedolimicola sp. Next base: position 9,404 of record NZ_JBOKYU010000052.1, read on the forward strand.
TGATGTTCCGGGGCTTCACGATGAATTTTGACAGAATCCCCATAATATGTAACCAACGGGTGTAATCATAAAAGGTGTCCTTCAGTCCCCGCCATTCTCTGCGGTTCCGAACCTTGCCGGTGGTGTAGAAGCTTCCCAGCGGCTCGCTTCCCCATTCCTTTCCCATTATTTTCCACCTCCCTGGATTTTCTTAATCTCGATACTCTCCACAAACGCCTGCACGCGGGTCCGAAGCTGTCCCGAATGACCCACCGCGTAGGGGCGGTCCACCGACAGCACCGGGTAATGGTACTCGTCCCGAAGCACCTGGGTTCCCACGGTCCGCTCATAGGCCCAGGGGTCACAGAACTTCATCTGCTCATAGATAATGCCGTCTGCATGGTAATCCTCCGCCAGCTTCGCCACATAGGCCCGCCGTTCCTGAATCTTCTCCTGATTCATATAGCGGGCACACTGAGCCCGGTTCATGTACTGACGGCAGACCTGCGTCAGGGCGTCCTCATCCTCAGTCAGCACGATCTCGTCCCTGCCCGGAAATGATCCATAACAGAAGCGGTCGGCGCACACGTAAGCGCCGCAGTCCTCGATGAGCTTCACCACATCCACGTCGTCCACCTCGGAGCCCACCAGCACCACCCGGGCACGGTATTTCTTTGTGTCCGGTTCTCTGGTTTTCAGTTCCTCCAGGGTCTCTTCCAGAACCGGAATCAGCATCTCCTTCGGTGCCACATAGGTAGCCATGGTCAGGATATGGAACTCGTAGCCGGTGATGCGCGGATGCTCCTCCTTTCGGTATTCGCCGATGGCGCGGATCAGCTGACAGACACGGTTGTGCTCCGCCACGGCCTGACGGATGGCACTGTCGGACACATCGATGCCGAAATGCTCTTTTAAGGGCGTCAGCACATGGTTCCGGCACTGCAAGATATAGAGATTCAGGCCGTTTTCATCATTTTTCATGGGAATCTCCATGTATTCATAAAAGAAGTCCGGCTTCTCCATGGTGTGCAGAAGCTCCATATTCTCGATGCAGCGGTTCAGCATAGTGCAGCCGTCCGGCGTGATCAGACAGTCCGTGAAGTTGTAGCCGCCTTCCATGGCACGCTCCAACAGAGCTCTGGTGTACTCGCACAGGAAGCTGGTCATATAATAGGTGGCCATTTCCATGGAGCCGGTCCGGGGCGCCCGAAGACGCACCGAGAATGTCCCCGGAAGATTCAGAAGCGGTTCCGGAACATTTTCACAGACCGTGGCGATGCATTTGCGGCCCTCACCCTGGGCCTGACGCACCAGCTCGTTGTTGGCGTCCTCTAAAAGCCGCTCCAGCTCATAGAGATGCTTTAAGTCTTTCATTCCCTCTCTCCCCTCAGTTTTTCTTATTATCAAATGCTTTTAATGTTCCCCGTCCAGCAGACCGATTTTCGTCAGGGCTTCCCATGCGCCTCGGACGATGGCCGCATCCTTTGGCAGGAAAAATACATTTTCTCCCTTAAGATCAAATTCCGCCAGGGCCGCGTCCGACGGGATGTAGGCCAGCACCGGGATATCGCCCATATCCAGATACTGCTTCACATCCATAGAGGGCAGCCGGTTGGCGATGGCTCCCACCTGCTCGTACATGACCAGCTCGTCCGCCACTTTTTTAATGGTCCGGATGACCTGCGTGCCCTTGCGGCTGGAATCGGTGATGAGAAGAAGGTGCGTCACCTTCTCCATGACACGGCGGTTGATCTGCTCGACGCCCGCCTCTCCGTCGATGACCACATAGTCAAAATTGTCAGCCAGAATGCTGATAACCTCCTTCAGGTACAGGTTTACCTTACAGTAGCAGCCTGCCGCCTCGGGACGTCCCACAGCGATGAAGCTGAAGCCGTCAGCCTCCACCAGGGCATCGAAGATGCGGTAACGGGCCTCGCCCAGCAGCTCCACCGCGTCCCGGGTGTCGCCCTTTTCAGCTGCCGCTACGACGGCTTTGCGAATATCATCAATGGTAATTTCCACCTCGATGCCCAGAGCCGTGGACAGCCCCACCGCAGGATCCGCGTCGATGGCCAGGATGCGGCTGTCCGGGTGGTTTTCTGCCAGCAGGCGAACGATGCTGGCCGCAATGGAGGTCTTACCTACGCCGCCTTTTCCGGCAACGGCGAGGACTTTGGTATCATGCTTTTCTTTGTCTGATGGCATAAAATGTTCTCCCCTCTTCCTCTAGCTTCTCCAGCTTTTTGCCTCTCTCACAATCCAGTCAGCCAGCGCCTCTACGCCCTCGCCGGTCTTTGCGGAAATGTAGAGAATCGTGATATTCGGATTCCTGAGCTTCGCATTCGCCTCTAATTTTTCTTTGCTGAAATCAAAATACGGCATCACATCCGTCTTATTCACCACCAGCAGATCGCATTTCTCATACATCAGCGGATACTTCAACGGCTTATCGTCGCCCTCAGGTACGGACAGAATTGTCATATTTTTCACAGCTCCTGTGTCGAACTCCGCCGGACAAACCAGATTGCCCACATTTTCCAGTATCACCAGCTCCGCGTCGTCGAGGCCGAACTCGTAAAGCCCCTGTCTCGTCATATCCGCGTCCAGGTGGCACATGCCGCCGGTGTGGATCTGGATGGACTTTACTCCCGCTTTTGTCATGGTCTCCGCGTCCACCGCCGAGTCAATATCAGCCTCCATCACGCCCATTTTGATACGGCCTTCCAGGGCCTTCGCCAGCGCCAGCAGTGTGGTGGTCTTCCCTGATCCCGGTGAGGACATCAGATTCAGCAGGAATACCTTCTTCTCCTTCAGCTCCTGCCGGAGTCTCTCCGCGTCCGCGTCGTTGTCCGCGAAGATGCTGCGCTTCACTTCTATGATTCGAATTTTATCTTCCATTTCATAACGCTCCCATTCTTTTTGATCGTATATTATCATTTTCTGACATTATTACACACTTGTAAAGTGGCAAAGTTGCCAAAAAAATCACAATCTCTTTTATGGTCGTGGTCTGACCAGATTTTATGTATCTTTACCAGGAAGCCTTCTGTTATTCTCTGGTTTTGGTCTGACCAATTTTCATTGACTTACCCAGGATTCCATGCTATATTGAAGCTGTTGAAGCCGCAGGGTTCCAAAACCATCTGCGGTTGTTTTCTGTCCTGCTTTACAGGAATTTTATAGGAAATGAGGTGCTTACTTGGCTTTTAGGAAAATTGACGCGCCTTCGATTAAGGAGCTGTTTCTGAGCCAGATGGAGGAAATGATTCTCTCCGGCGAGCTGAAGCCGGGAGACAAGCTGCCGCCGGAGCGGGAACTGGCAGATACCATGGGAATCAGCAAAACTGTAGTACACGAAGGTATCCGGGAGCTTTCAAGACGGGGCTTTCTCGACGTGCTGTCCCGGAAAGGCGTCCATGTGGCCGACTATACCAGTACCGGCAACCTGGATACGCTCTTTGCCATGATCCGTTACCGGGGCGGTATGCCGGATCGGAAAATTCTGATCAGCCTTCTGGACACCCGCCTTTACCTGGAATGCCCTGCCCTGCGAATTCTCTGTGAGCGGCAGGATCCGGCAGACCTTGCGAAGCTCTCCGAAATTCTGGATGCTGTCCGGAAAGCCTTAGACCTGGATATCACGGACTTCGCGTCAGCCCTGTTCCTATATCGCCGGACCATCGTAACGCTGACCGGCAACTGCATCTCGCCGCTGGTGATGAACGCGTTTTTCCAGTCTTCCATTACGGCCTGGACCGATTGCTGCGAATACATCGGGCGGGAACGGCTTCTGGAGATTTTGTCAGAAACCAGTGATTGCATCCGCCAGGGCAATGCAGATCGGGCTGTGGAGCTTTTCACCGGGTGCATTGAACAATTTAAAGCGCATCTGAACGATGCTTATTAACCATGTCATTTATGAAAAATAGAAACACCAAAGACATACGCAAAAAAGGAGATTTTTATGAAGCTGTTACATTGGATACAAAAGCAACGGAATCGAAAAGCTGGCTTTACACTGGTGGAGCTCATCGTAGTGCTGGTCATTCTGGCTATCCTGGCTGCGCTGCTGGTACCGGCGCTGACCGGATATATGGATAAAGCGAAGGAAAAGCAGGTGATAGCGGAAACGCGGTCGCTTTTGACGGCGATTCAGACGGAAGCTTCTGAATTGTATGCAACAGATACATTTCCCAAAAATGTTCCTTCTGTCGGTGTCGGTGTCGCTCTCGCTGATAAAACAGCTAACGACGATACTGCTCAGTACTATAAGAAAATTGTATCACTGGCTGAACTTCCCAGTCTGCAGGATGGCGGCAATGGACAATTTTTCTGTGTTGTAAGCCAATCGGGCAAAGTATTTTCTTTGATTTATGACGGTGGAAAAGGCTATACCGGACTATATTTCAGTGAAACTAACGAATATATTGCCACAAAGACGCCAGAGAGTAACTACTACTTGACTGCATATAACTGTAAAGTTCTGGTATGCAATACCTCTGACAGTGTTAGCAGCGAGAATAATCCCTGGGGACGTACTGCTATCCTTATCACTATTGGTCGAAAAGATTTAACAGAATACAATTAAGTTATTATCACTTAAATATTCATTTTCTATTGAAAATATTTATTGACAAGCCCCGCCCCCGTCTGCTATCATAGACCCAGCATAAAAGAGTATTCCGTGAGGGAGTAGTTTGCACGCAAGTGTGGTTTGTCAACAACCTCGGTGCCTGTGGCACCTGGCAAATCTTAAAAAATGAGACTCATGTATACCGTTCTTTTCGGGAAAGGTATATAGGAGTCTTTTTTATGTGCCGGGGTTGTATCTGTGAT
>NZ_JBOKYU010000053.1:0-14133 GCF_051972735.1 Laedolimicola sp.
GAGATCGATGTTGACAGTGCTGTAGGAGACCTGGTTGTCGTAGGTGCGTAGAGTGGTTTCATAGGTTTGCAGTTCGTAACGGATTTCGGACAGGCGGGTTTCGATTTTGATGATGTCGTCCATGCTTTCGGCCTGTTCCATGAGGGTCAGCAGACGGTCCTGTTCGGTTTCCAGGGCTTTTTTGTGACTTTCGGTGTCTACGTACTGCAGGGTGATGTCTTCGACACTTTCGCTTTTGCTGGTGACGTTGCCCAGGCCGCTGACAGTGGTGACGAAGGTGTCCAGTTTGTCGGCGGGAATGCGTAAGGTCAGCCAGGCGGAGCGGTTGCCTCTTCCGTAGTAGCTGCTTCCGTTTACCTCAGATGTTTCCGTGTATCCGCCGGTCTCGGTAACTTTGGCCTGGATACCGGAAAGTACTGTCTCGAATTCTCTGGTTTCCATGTTCAGGGTGACGGTTTTGATCAGCTTCTGGCTGGTGTTTGTCGGTATCTCGATGCCGGATTCGGCGGTGACTGCGCCGTCTTCCGCCACGCCGTCCCAGGCCTCATTTTCATATGCGCCGTAGTCCGCGCTGGTTTCTTCGGTTACGCTGGCAGCACTCATGGTATCTTTGGATGCTCCGCCGCAACCCGCTGCCAGTGTGCCTGCCATCAAAATGGCCATGATCCATACTCTCTTTTTCATTTATTTTCCTCCAGAGCTTCCTCCAATCCCTGTTCTACGCTCTCGAATCGGAATCCGGCACTGAAGGGCTCGCCGTCTACATAGGTGATAATCCGGTAGGCGTCTGCGTCATAATCCAGATCATAGTCGGTCAGATCCAGTTCTTCATCCTGGGCCATACCGGGCTCCAGGACCACGGTAGTGTCCTGCTGCCCCACAGGCTCGCTGTTTCTGGTCACCACGTACCAGGCGCCGTCTTTTTGTACCTGTAATTCCATATTGGCGTTATAGGAAATGGGTGTCTCGCTGATGTTACCAATTGTGACTTTTACCACTTCTGCGTCCCGCGCGATCACCGGGCTGGATACCAGAGTCTTTACACTCTCGGTCTCGGCGGTCACATTCTGTTCCTGGGTCAGGTAGATGTCATGACCCGCGAAGGTGATTTTCTCCGGCGCGTTTTCTTTCCCTGCAGCGGACGCCGCTGCTGTGTTCTCTGCGCTTTCGCCCTCTGTTTCCACGCCTTCATCCGCCGCCTCTTCGACGCTGTCTTCCATGATGGATGCTGTCTCCGGAGCTGCCGTATCAGCTGTCCCGCTGCTCTTTTTTCCGCCTGCCAAAAACAGACCGGTGCAGACGCCGCTCACCACCAAAACCGCCAGGATACAAGCCGCAATCTTATTGAAGCTGTAGACAAATTCCCGCTGCGTAATGGTGTTTTTCTTCCGCTTCGGCTTACCGCCCGCATCCAGGAGCTCCTGCATGTTTTGCTGAAAATCTTCGGAATACCGGTGCATGCGCGCGATTTCCCGCTCCGACGGAATAAAGCTTAACTGTTCATCCATACATTCATCGAAGGCTTCCGCAAGCAGTTCTTTTTCCAGTTCTTCTCTCTTCTTATCGTCCCGCACTGCCTGCTCCCTCCTTTGTCAGCATGAACTGAAGTTTTTTCCGTGCCCGGTAGTACCGCACGTTGACGGTTTTGGAAGAAATCCCCAGCAAATCACCAATTTCCCGGTCCGAAAGCCCGTGTACATACTTGTATTCGAAAATCACCCGGTAGTTCTCCTCCAACTCCAAAACGCTGGATACGATGGCGTTATAATTTTCCCGGGTTATGTACTGGCTTAGAGCGTCCGGCTCGCCGGTTGGAATCTCGTATTCCAGTTCTTCCATGGACAGCTCGCCCTTTTGCTTGCGCAGAATGTCAATGGCCTTGCTTTTCACAATCGTCATCAGAAACTTTCGGGTTTTGGAACTCTCGACAACCTCGATCTTGTCCAAATGTCTGGTCAGTGCCAGAAAGGTCTCCTGTACGGCGTCCTCCGCCAGATGATCGTCGCCCAGCATCTGGTTGGCCACATACCAGCAGAAATGCTGATACTGCTCATAGACCTCTGTAAATTTTTCTTTTTCGTCCTGGGTGTCCAGTATGGACAGGTACATCAGCATGCGCAGCTTCCTCCCGAAATCATGTTACATTTACTATAACGCAATCTGTTTACATTTTACTACAACAAATACTTAATTTTTTATGAACAGCCTGAAAATTTTTTCAAAACTCCGCGCAATCCCCACAGAGAAAAAGAAAAGCTGACATGAAATGCCAGCTTTTCCCTGAAAATTATTTTTAAGCTTTCTCTATATATCCGCTTTTTATGACTCAGTGCTGTAGTTCGGAGCCTCTTTGGTGATATGAATATCGTGAGGATGGCTCTCCTTCAGGGACGCCGCGGTAATCTTAATAAAGCGTCCTCTCTGCTTCAATTCCTCGATGGTCGGTGTTCCGCAGAGTCCCATACCGGAACGAAGTCCGCCCAGCATCTGGAAAATAGTGTCCTCCACGCTTCCCTTGTATGCCACACGGCCCTCTACACCTTCGGGAACCAGCTTCTTTGCTCCCTCCTGGAAATAGCGATCCTTGCTGCCGTTCTCCATAGCGGAGATAGAGCCCATGCCACGGTATACCTTGTATTTTCTTCCCTGGAACAGCTCGAACTCGCCGGGAGCCTCATCGCAGCCTGCGAACATGCTTCCCATCATGCAGACATTGGCGCCTGCGGCAATGGCCTTAGTAATATCTCCGGAGTATTTGATACCGCCGTCGGCGATAACCGGGACGCCATACTCCTTCGCTACCTCGTAGCAGTCCATAATCGCGCTGATCTGCGGTACGCCGATACCGGATACCACACGGGTGGTACAGATGGAGCCCGGTCCGATGCCAACCTTCACTGCGTCTGCTCCTGCTTCAATCAGATCCTTTGCAGCTTCGCCGGTGGCGATATTGCCTGCGATCAGCGGCAGTTCCGGATATGCTTCCTTGATCATCTTCAGGCAGCGGATAACGTTGGCGGAATGTCCATGGGAGGAATCCAGCACGATTACGTCTACCTGCGCCTTTACCAGGGCGTCCACACGCTCCAGCACATTGCTGGTGATACCTACGCCTGCGCCGCAGAGCAGTCTTCCCTTCGCGTCCTTGGCGGAATTCGGATACTTGATCTGCTTTTCAATATCCTTGATGGTGATTAAGCCCTTTAAATTGAAATCGTCGTCAACGATGGGCAGCTTCTCTTTTCTTGCCTTGGCCAGGATCGCCTTGGCTTCCTCCAGGGTAATACCTTCCTTTGCGGTAACCAGTCCCTCCGAGGTCATGGAATCCTTGATTTTCTTGGAAAAATCAGTCTCAAACTTCAGATCGCGGTTGGTGATGATACCTACCAGCTTCCGGCCCTCGGTGATCGGCACGCCGGAGATGCGGAACTTGGCCATCAGCTCGTTGGCGTCTGCCAGGGTATGCTCCGGGGATAAATAAAACGGGTCGGTGATAACGCCGTTTTCAGAACGCTTTACCTTATCCACTTCCTCTGCCTGCTTTTCGATAGACATATTCTTATGGATAATTCCGATACCACCCTGTCTTGCCATAGCGATCGCCATGCGATGCTCGGTAACGGTATCCATGCTGGCACTCATCATCGGAATGTTCAGCTTGATGGTTTTCGTCAGATGTGTGGTCAGATCCACCTGATTCGGAATCACCTCGGAATAGGACGGTACCAGAAGTACATCGTCAAAGGTAATGCTTTCTCCAATAATCTTACCCATTTTATTTTCTCCTCTCAAGTCATTGTTCTTCTATTCATTTGTGTCCGTGTGCGACGGTTATTGATAACTTATCTTAGCGAAAAGATTCTGAATTGTCAATACATTACAGAAGAAAAAAGAATACAAAAAAAGCTGTCGGAAAACAGCTTTTTTTGACTCATAAGTTTTTTTAATCACTGTACCCTTTTCTTTCCGATAAATGCTTCCGGCTTTACACATATGTCTTTACCAGGCGGACACGTATTGTTCTACATAGAGCAGACAATTGTCAGACCCACACATAAAATCAGGAACAGCCAGTCCCGGGCATGCACCCGCACCTGCATGTATTCGGTCCGCTTCTCCTCTCCCGAAAAGCCCTTGGACTCCATGGCAATGGAAAGCTCCTCGGACCAACGGACGGATTTCACCAGCAAGGGCTTCAAAAGCGCCGGGGATATCGGGAACACCTTCAATCCCCTCGCCCGAAACGCCGCCCTGGTCCGCTTATATTCCTGTACCGCCTGTGGAAATACGCCCCAGGCTGCCAGAAGGCCGTAGGCCCAGACCTGCGGCAAATGAAACTGCTTTTCAAAGGACTTGACCATCAAAATCCGATCCGTGGTCAGAGTAAACAGGAAACCTACGCCCGCATAGGCCAGCACCCGGCTCGCCTGAGCCACCCCGTTCCAGACCCGGGAATCGCTGACCAGAAAGTCTGCCGCCGCCACCGGCATGGACGCGTCAGCCGAAAACCGGTAGCCGGTAAAAAACATCCCCGTAGCTGCCAGCAAAATGGGCAGCATCAGAAGTCCCAGGGTCTTCAGGCGAACCTTTGACACCAGCAGAGCTGCCATGCAGAGGACGAACACCGCCAGATTCAGCACTGGATTGTAGCGGAAGGCCAGTACAAAGGTCACGCACAACAGCGTCACAAATTTCATTGCCGGATTCAGTGTACGCATAGTCTGCCTCCCTTCAGTTCCAGTATCTCATCTGCATAATCCTTCGCCAGCTGCCGGTCGTGGGTGGAGAAAATCAGGGCCACACCATGCTCTCTGGCCTGTCGGCACAGGGCATCCATGATCGCCTTTGTGTTATTGCGGTCCTGGGCGTAGGTAGGTTCATCGCAGACCAGCACCTTACAGGGATAGGCCATCAGGGCCGCCACGCCAAGTCTGCGCTGCTGCCCCTGGCTCAGCATATAGGGAGAGATATCCCGATATCGCCAGAGCTTGATTCCGCGCAGGATTTCCTCCGTTTTCATCTCCGCGTCCTCCCGCTTTTTCAGACCCACCAGAATCTCCTCTTTCACCGTATCGCTTACAAACTGATCCTGGGGATTCTGGGTGACGAAACCGATTTTACCCAAATCCTGTTTCCGGAGCTTTCGAAGCTCCCGGCCTTCCAGCAACGCCTGTCCCTGATAGGAATAGAGGCCGGACAGTGCGCCGAAGAGACTGCTCTTTCCACAGCCGCTCTCACCCACAATGGCATAGATGCAGCCGGAACGAAATTCGGCATTTATATTTGTAAAAATATGGTTATTTCCATGTCTGAGTGCCAGATGCTCTAACCGCAGCACCACGTCGCCTGACTGCGCTTCCGGAAGCTTTGTCTCATAGGCCTCGCCCGGTACAATCACGCCAAGCTCCTTCAAAAGCGCCCCGTCCAGTGTATTTACATCCATGATTTCCGGCCGCAATACACCATTTTCCATAACCCGCACTTTATCCGCGATACCAAGCCAGTTCTCCAGCCGGTGATCCACCGCCAGAATGCCGATGCCCTTCGTCCGGTTCAGTTCTTTTAATTTGCCCGCTATCATCCGGGCGGAAGCGTCATCAATATTGGCAAAAGGCTCGTCAAGCAGGAGCCATTTGGGTGACAGCAGGGTCAGGCAGGCCAGCATAACCTTCTGACGTTCGCCGCCGGACAGGCTGTGAAGCGTCCGCTTTTTCAGGTGTGATATCTCACAGAAAGCCAGCGCTCCGTCTACTTTCTCCATCATCTCTTCCCGGGGCGTGCAGATATTTTCCAGGCAGAACAAAAGCTCATGCTCCACTGTATCCATGCAGAACTGCAGCTCCGGATTCTGGAACATCATGCCCACCAGGGCGCAGCGCTTCGATGCTGTCAGATTGTCCGGACGTACTCCTTCTACGCTGACGCTGCCGGAGCGCAAAATCCCGGCGCTGTGAGGGTAGATGCCCGCTGCCAGATAGAGCAGGGTGGATTTGCCACACCCGGAAGCGCCGGTGAGAATGGTAATCTCACCGGCATCAAATTCCGCACTTAAATCACAGAGAATATTCTTTCTGTCTTCAAAATAGGTAAATTCCAGATGTTCGACTTTTATACTCATGCTTCAAAATACTCGTTGGTAAATTCCTTCTCGGTTCTTCCGGAAATCACGCCGCACTCCACCAGGAAATCCGCCATACGGTTCCATCTCTGGGCGTCGATTCTGCCCCACCGGCCTTCCTTGTCAAGCAAAATCGGAGCCAGATGCTTCTGACTGCGGATAAGCAGAGACTCCGTAGCGTCTGCAGGCAGCATATCACGTACTTCCATAACGGTTTCTTCCGGATGCGCAGCCACCTCACGGTATGCCCGATCCAGGACCTTCAGGAAACGACGCACTGCATCCGGCTTTTCACGTAAGATTTCCTCGGAAGCCGCCATGGCCGGCGCGCAGAAATCAAAGATGGGATCCACATCGCCCAGGTTAAAGTAGTTAATCTCTTTTCCTGCCTCAAGCAGCACCTGATTTTCCCAATTCTCATAAACCCAGGTAGCGTCCGCCACATTGCCCAGGGTGGCTACGATATCGCCTACATCCAGATTTACCAGATTGATCTTATCGTAGTCGCCGCCGTCTGCTTCTACCACGCGACGAATTGCTGCGTGGAACCAGGCTGGGGTCCAGTGAGTCAGACGCTTGCCCTCCAGCTCTCTGGGGCGGGTGATGCCCGCCTCCTTCAGGGAGACGATACCGGAATCACATTTCTGGGTCATAACCGCAATACCGGTCAGGTTAATACCCCGCTCCCGGCACTCCAGCATAGCAATCTCCGGTCCGCAGACAAAATCTCCGCCGTGGAGTTCCATCTCGCCATGTACCTCACCGAAGATCTCCACATCCAGATCGGCCTCTTTGAACCAACCTCGCTTCTGCGCCAGCAGATAGCCTGTGTGATTTGTATTCGGGAACCAGTCCAGAACGACCTTTAACTTATCCATTTTTTAGTCCTCCTCGTCATATACCTTTCCGCTCTTTGCTTTCGCGCCGATGGCATAGCTCTTTACCACACCGGTCTTTGCCAGTCCGTCGCCAGCCAGCTTGCAGATCACGCCGGAGAATACGATGGCGCTTACGAAACGGACTGCCAGCTGCGCAATCAGAAGGCTCGGTGCCAGCGCAATGTAGTTCAGATAGTAAAGCTCATAACAGAAAATGAAGGCAGCGGAAAATACGCTTGCCAGGGACATGCTCGCCAGATCCCATTTCTTATAACGGAATAAAGCGAATGCAAGCTCTGCACCTGCGCCCTGAATCAGTCCGGTCAATACAACGGTTACGCCGCCGGAATTGCCCATCAGAAGCTCTACTACGGAAGCCAGTACTTCTGCCACCAGAGCTACGCCCGGCTTACGGATGATGTAAGCAGCCAGTGTGGCAGCCATGAACCATACGCCATAGATGATTTCAAACGCGAAGTTGGAAAGTCCGGTCGGGGCAAGCACGGTAGAAAGCACAACGCCTCCGTCAAAAACAGCCAGGTAAATGGCTGAAAATACGACTCCCAAAATCGCCATCATGATGATGTCCTTCAATTCCCATTTCTTTGTTGTCATGTTACAGTTCCTCCTAATAGTATGTGTTAAACTGTGCCGCAAGAGGTTTTTGCGCAAAAAAACGCCCGGCCTACGCCGGGCGGATTTATCGCATATCTTTTAAAAATCTACTCCCTACGATGGCATTATCCAACAGGTTTTACGGGTCATGGACAGCCTCAGTCCAAATCTCAGCCGGCTTCCGCCAGCACCCCTATGCTTGTTGTTCAGTTTCCTAGTAGAGTATAGCATGGTTTGGGGGCGGATGCAAGGGGGGATATTGACCCCGGGAGAAAACAAGCACCCCCGCGGCAGGATAAATCCTGCCGCGGGGGTGCTTGTTTTTCTTTCTTGGGCTTATATTCGAAAACCACTTACGTGGTTTTCTCATTAACACATCTGATGAAACCAAATGCCCGGCTATGCCGGTCGCTTGGTTTCCTGCTGATGTGTTACATCATTCCGCCCATTCCGCCGCCTGCGGGCATTGCGGGTGTCTCTTCTTTAATATTTGCTACACAGCTCTCGGTTGTCAGGAAGGTAGCTGCTACGCTGGTTGCGTTCTGCAGTGCGCTTCTTGTTACCTTTGCAGGGTCAAGAATTCCTGCTTCTACCATGTTCACATACTCTTCATGCAGTGCGTCGAAACCGATTCCCGGCTCGCTCTCTCTTACCTTGTTGATGATCACTGCGCCTTCCAGTCCTGCGTTTGCGGAAATATGGAACAGCGGCGCTTCCAGTGCTTTCAGGATAACCTTTACACCGGTCTTCTCATCGCCCTCTACTGTATCAAGCAGCTTTGCTACCTTCTTGGTTGCATGGATATATGCGGATCCGCCGCCGCCGATGATACCTTCCTCTACAGCTGCCTTGGTTGCTGCCAGAGCATCCTCCATACGAAGCTTTGCTTCCTTCATCTCAGTCTCGGTTGCAGCGCCGACACGGATAACTGCTACGCCGCCAGCCAGCTTTGCAAGTCTCTCCTGCAGCTTCTCACGGTCGAAGTCGGACTTGGTCTCCTCGATCTGCGCACGAATCTGTGCGATTCTCTGCTGGATATCTTCCTTGGAGCCTGCGCCCTCAGCGATGATAGTATTCTCTTTCTGAATCTTAACAGACTTGGCTGTACCAAGATCCTCGAGTTTTGCATCCTTAAGTTCACGGCCAAGCTCCTCGGAGATTACATTTGCGCCTGTCAGAATAGCGATATCACGCAGCATCTCTTTTCTTCTGTCGCCGTAACCCGGTGCTTTTACACCTACAACGGTGAAGGTTCCACGCAGCTTGTTCATAACCAAAGTGGTCAGAGCTTCGCCCTCGATGTCCTCTGCAATAATCAGGAGCTTTCTGCCGCACTGTACGATCTGCTCCAGCAGCGGAAGGATTTCCTGCGTGGTGGAGATCTTCTTATCGGTAATCAGGATATACGGATTATCCAGAACTGCTTCCATTTTCTCCATATCCGTTGCCATGTATGCGGAAATATATCCTCTGTCGAACTGCATACCTTCTACCAGGTCCAGCTCAGTCTTCATGGTCTTGGACTCCTCGATAGTGATAACACCGTCGTTGGTCACCTTTTCCATAGCGTCAGCAACCATGTTGCCAACTTCTTCGTCTCCAGAGGAAACTGCTGCAACTCTCGCGATCTGATGCTTTCCGGTAACCGGGCTGCTCATCTCTTTGATCGCCTCTACTGCCGCGTCTGTTGCTTTCTTCATACCCTTTCTCAGGACAATCGGGTTTGCGCCTGCCGCCAGGTTCTTCATGCCTTCATGAATCATAGCCTGTGCCAGAACCGTTGCGGTGGTTGTACCATCACCTGCTACATCGTTGGTCTTGGTCGCTACCTCTCTTACCAGCTGAGCGCCCATGTTCTCAAACGGATCCTCAAGCTCGATCTCTTTTGCGATGGTCACACCATCATTTGTGATAAGGGGTGCGCCGTACTGCTTATCCAGTACTACGTTTCTTCCCTTTGGTCCGATTGTTACTCTTACGGTATCCGCAAGCTTATTAACTCCAGCTTCCAGTGCTTTTCTGGCCTCTACGCCGTATTTGATTTCCTTAGCCATTTCTGATTCCTCCAGTTTCTTTTTCAGATTTTTATATCATTATTCGGTCATATCCTGACGGATATGCACGCTCCGCTCAGGATGCCATTCGACAAAGAATAATATCTTTCGATATTACTCTACAATTGCAAGGATGTCATTCTGCTTTACAATCATGTACTCTTCGTCGCCAAGCTTTACTTCATTTCCGGCATACTTGGAATAGATAACCTTATCGCCAACCTTTACGTGCATGGTAACTTCTTTTCCATCTACCATTCCACCAGGTCCTACTGCTACGACCTCAGCCTGCTGCGGCTTCTCCTGAGACTTGCTTGCCAGAATGATTCCGGATGCGGTAGTCTCCTCTGCTTCAAACTGCTTCAGTACAACTCTGTCTCCCAACGGTACTAACTTCATTTCTATTCCTCCTTGGATTTTCATCTTATCCTCATTTTATTATTAGCACTCGTTCAATATGAGTGCTAACTTACGGTTATTATATTAAATCTTTCCAGAAAATTTGTCAACCGCTTTTTTGGATTTTATGCTTTTTTTAGAAACTACGATGGAATTTCCTATTACATAAAAACAGTGCAGAAATCGTTCTTTTTGAATCTTTTTCTGCACTGTAATCGTATTCTCATTTTGGAAGCCTTATGATTCTTTCTTTAATTTCGCCAGCTCATCGAATACCACATCGTTCACTACTTTAATGTAGGTTCCCTTCATTCCGGAGGAACGGGACTCAATGACGCCTGCACTCTCGAATTTCCGAAGGGCGTTGACGATGACGGAACGGGTGATGCCCACGCTGTCAGCGATACGGCTGGCTACCAGGATACCTTCGTTGCCCTTCAACTCCTCGAAGATATGGGTAATAGCCTCCAGCTCCGAGAATGACAGGGTGCTGATGGCGGATTTTACAATCTGGACCTTTCTCTTCTCTTCCTCGTTCTCCTCATTGACAGAACGCATCATTTCCAGACCTACAACGGTGGTGCCGTACTCGCTTAAGATAATGTCGTCGATATCGTACTGCTCTTTGTATTTATACAGGAACAGGGTTCCCAGGCGCTCGCCTGCGATATCAATCGGAGTAATGATAGCCTGATAATCGCGAACATTCTCGGATTCAAAGCCCAAGGTCTGCAGATTCACGTTCTCCTTGGTGGACAGGATACTTAAGAGACGCTCGTTCAGCGCTTCGTCAATATGCGCGCCAACTTCATCTACGATCAGCTCCTGAATCTCCTCCACACCTTCACAATGGCTGATACCCAGCACTTTACCCTTCTTACTGATAACCAGAATATTAGAATTCAGAATTTCTGTCAGCACCTCACAGATATCGTTGAATACCACTTTACTGGAATTGTTATTGTGCAGCAGCTTATTGATCTTTCTTGTTTTATCCAATAATTGTACGCTCACTCTGTTCCCTCCATCGTATTTTAGTTCCCGAAAGCGTTCTATTTCTACCTTTTCGCTTTATTTTTTCAATAACTCGGAATTTATATGAATTTTATCACAATTCTATCCATTTTTCAATCTATATTTTCAAAGTTTTCTGACTACTTACTTCTCATCCTGTTTCTTCAGCATTACATGGCCGCAGGTTTCATTGGCGCAGACCAGCTTGCTACCCTTTTCTACCATATAACTGCCGCAGACCGGACATTTTTCCTTCGAAGGCTTCTGCCAGGACATGAAATCACATTCCGGATTATTCTCACAGCCGTAATATTTTCTTCCCTTCTTGGTTCTGCGAAGTACCACGTCCTTGCCGCATTTCGGGCACGGTACGCCGATTTTTTCCAGATATGGCTTGGTATTGCGGCACTCCGGGAAGCCCGGGCAAGCAAGGAAACGGCCATGGGGACCGTATTTGATAACCATATGACGGCCGCACTCCTCGCAGACCACGTCAGTTACCTCATCCTCAATTTTTACCTCTTTCAGCTCTTTTTCCGCTGCCTCAACCGCTTTTTCCAAATCCGGGTAGAAATTCTCTACAACCGTCTTCCAGTTGACGGTTCCCTCTTCAACGCAGTCCAGAAGTCCTTCCATATTAGCCGTAAAATCAGTCTCCACGATGGTGGGGAAGGCCTGCTTCATCATATTGTTAACGACCTCACCCAGTTCGGTCAGATACAGGTTCTTATTTTCCTTTGACACATAACGGCGGGCGATAATCGTCGTAATCGTCGGCGCATAGGTGCTGGGACGTCCGATGCCCAGCTCCTCCAGGGTCTTTACCAGCGCTGCCTCTGTATAGTGAGCCGGCGGCTGTGTGAAATGCTGTTTGCTCTCAAATTCCTTCAGCGAAAGTTTCGTATCCTTACTGAATCCTTTCAGGAGACGGCTGTCTCCCTCTTTTTCCTCATCCTGCACATAAACCGCCATGAAACCGTCGAAGGTCACCCGGGACGCAGACATGGTGAAACGGTATTTGCCTCCGTCTATCTTCACGGAAGAGGTCTCATAGACTGCGTCCGCCATCTGGCTGGCTGCAAACCGTTTCCAGATCAGCTGATACAGGCGGAACTGCTCTCTGGTCAGGGAATCCTTCACAGCAGCCGGTGTCCGGGACAGATCCGTGGGGCGAATTGCCTCATGGGCGTCCTGAATCTTCTTGCCGCTGGTCTTGGCGCTCTGACCTTTGGATGTATAATTTTCTCCGTAATTGGAAGCGATGTATTCATGCGCCGCCTTCGCTGCTTCCTCCGATACACGGGTAGAATCGGTACGCAGGTAAGAAATCAGCGCCACCGTGCCACTGCCCTTAATATCCACACCCTCGTAAAGCTGCTGTGCCACGCTCATGGTCTTCTGGGTGGAAAAGTTCAGGGTTTTGGAAGCCTCCTGCTGCAGGGTACTGGTTGTAAAAGGAAGGGGCGCTTTTTTCACTCGCTCGCCGTTCTTCACCTCACTGACCTCATAGGAGACGCCATCCAGCTCCTTCAGGATCTGCTCCATCTCTTCTTTGGACTTCACAGTCATTTTACCGTCCTTCGTGCCGTAGAAATGGGCCTGCAGCGGCTTTTTACCGCCGTCCGCCAGAAAATCCGCGTCCAATGTCCAGTACTCTTCCGGTACAAACGCATTGATCTCTTCCTCCCGATCCGCAATCAGACGGAGTGCCACAGACTGTACGCGGCCTGCGCTTAAACCTCTTTTTACCTTCGCCCAGAGAATCGGGCTGATACGGTAACCTACCATACGGTCCAGCATCCGACGGGCCTGCTGGGCATTGACAAGATCCATGTCGATCTCACGGGCATTTTTTAAGGATTCCTTTACCGCACTCTTGGTAATCTCGTTAAAGGTAATCCGGTACATTTTCTTCGGGTCCAGCTTCAGCGCCTGGGACAGATGCCAGGAAATCGCCTCGCCTTCCCGGTCAGGGTCGGTTGCAAGATATACTTTATCTGCTTTCTTCGCTTCTTTGCGCAGCTTAGCAAGAATATCACCCTTGCCGCGAATGGTAATGTATTTGGGTTCGTAGTCGTGCTCCGCATCGAAACCCAGCTGGCTCTTGGGCAAATCTCTTACATGTCCCTGGGACGCCAGCACCTCATAGTTGGATCCCAGAAATTTCTTGATGGTTTTTACCTTTGCGGGAGACTCCACGATAACCAGATTCTTTGCCATAATACTTACTCTCTTTCTTTGATATCCGCTGTCTGCTGCAAATGCTCTTAAGAAAGCGTATAATAATTTTTATATACTTCTTTGGCATAGCCTTTCATTTGCAGTTTTGTCATAACGCTCAAGGTCTCTCCTGGCGTAAGTCCTGTTTTCGCGCAGATCTCCGCCAGGCTCTGAGCCTGCAAGCGTAAACAACTATACACCAAATTTTCAGACCTTTCAAGCACAATTTTATTTTCTTGCATTTTTTTCCTGTTAAATCCCGGTAAAATATGGAGAACTTCTAACAGCTGTTCCGGTGAAATGGCGATCCCGGCTCCCTGTCTTATCAGGTTATTACAGCCGGCGCTTAAGGCCTCTCCCAGGGGTCCCGGGGCCGCATAGACTTCCTTTCCCTGCTCCAGCCCATAATCGGCGGTGATAAGAGAGCCGCTTTTCTCCCTTGCTTCTATTATAAGTACCAGATCCGACATACCGCTTAAGATCCGGTTTCTTAATGGGAAATAATATTTCAGAGGCCGGACGCCCGGTGGACACTCGGAAATGATTCCGCCCCGCCGTTCCAGTTCCATATAAATATCCCGGTTGGATTCCGGATAGCACATGTCCGCTCCGCCTGCCAGCACCGCAAAGGTCGCGCCATCCTTTTTCAATGCCCCGTAATGGCTGTAAGCGTCGATACCCCGGGCCATGCCGCTTAAAATCTGTACTCCGGCCGCCGCAAGCTCTCCGCCAAACCATTCAGAAAGATGGCGGCCATATGCGGTGCAGTCACGGGCTCCCACGATGGCCACCGCAGGCTTTTCCTCATCCGGGAGGCTTCCCCGGACAAAGAGGC
>NZ_JBOKYU010000054.1:0-13257 GCF_051972735.1 Laedolimicola sp.
GCCTACGGCCACTCGTCTGTCTGCGGCATGGTGTAGGCAGCGACGGAGGAGAAATTGATCATCACGCCGCCCCCGGCCAGCACCAGATAGAATGCCTCGACCATATTGACCGTACCGGCCGCGTTGATACGGATAATATTTTCCGTCGCCGTGTCGCTCGGCGAGACGCCGGAGGTATGGATGACCTGCGTCACGTCACCGAGGGAAGCGGCGAACTCCGCCAACGCCTGCACCTGCGCGCGATCCGCGATGTCCGTTTTGCAAAGGTGCCTCTCCACGCCAAGCTCGTCCAGCTCCACTTTTGCCGCTTCCATCTTTGCGAGGTTGCGCCCCGCCAGCACGATCACGGACGTTTTTCCGAGTTCCTTACAGATCGCCTTTTCCCATGCCGCCGTGACCGCCTGTCACGACCGTAATTGTTTTCTTCATGTGTGACCTCCCTGATTTGGATACGGCACAGGCGGCTCTGTATAGGCCGCCTGTGCTGTGTTTTCGTTTGTATTCTTTCAGAAGCACGTCCAGCCGCCGTCGCATTTGAGTTCTTCGCCGTTCACATAGCGGGACTGGTCGCTGGCAAGGAATAAAATCGCATCTGCCAAGTCCTCCGGCATGGCCAGCTCGCCGGAGAACTCCAGCAGCTTGCTGGTCCTGCCGAAGCCGAACTCGTCGGCGGGCGGCATGACCAGCGGAATATCGGTCACGACGCCGCCGGGCGAGAGCGCGTTGCAGCGGATGCCCTCCTCCATGTACATGAACGCCGTGTTCTTCGTCGCCGCCAGCACCGCGCCCTTGCTCGCGCAGTAGGCCGCGCCCGCGGTCTGGTGCGTTGCGCCGACGGAGCAGATGTTGACGATTACACCGCCGTCGCCCTGTGCCAGATACTGTTTGCATTCCTCGCGCAGGCCGTACATCAGGCCGAACGTGTTGATGCGGAACGTCTTTTCCAGCATTTCATCCGACATATCGGCAATGGCGGTATTGTCGTCCATCACGCCCGCGCAGTTGACGGCAACGTCCAGCCGTCCAAACGTCTCGACTGCCTTTTTCACCATGCCCACGGCTACCGCCGGGTCGCCGCCGTCGCCCGCGTACCACGTCATTTCACCGGGAGCATCCTTGCATTCCTCGGCCAACTCCTTCAGGCGTTCTTCGCGGCGGGCGACCGCCACGACCTTCGCGCCCTCGCGGCAGAACAGCTCCGCCGTGGCGCGCCCGATCCCGGCGGAAGCGCCGGTCACGATGCAGACTTTACCATCTAATCTTCCCATAATGTCCTCCTCAGCAGAAAACCTTGTTTACGACAACAGCGGGCGAATCGTTGCAGCCGACGGTCAGCTCCGCGCCGTCGGGCACGTCCGCGCAGACGGTGGCGAAGCCAATGTTCTTGTTCACGGTATAGCCGTAGATGGTCTGCGCGCAGCGGCCGACCTCGACGCCGTACCAGTACACACGCTCCCAAATGGAGATATCCTCCGTCGATTCGCGGGAAAATTCCAGACCGACCATACGGTATTTCGGGTGCTCTTTCCGTGCCAGCGCCGCTTCTTTGCCGATAAAGTCCTTGTCGGCGGCGACCGCCCAGCCGAGACCGCACTCATACGGGCTTAAATGCTTGAAGTCCTGCTTCAGTGCAAAGCCCTTTTCCATCGGGATGGAACGGACGTAGACCTCGAGCGTCTGCAGCTCGCGGCCGCCGACGGACGCGACTGCCTTCAGCGCCAAGTCGTGAACTTCCGCGCTCTTGTCGAATGCGGAGTAGATCTCATATCCGTTTTCGCCGGTGAAGCCGGAGCGGTGGATATAAACGGGGATATCGCCGAGCTTCCGCTCACAGATGCCGAAGCGCTTCAGGTCGTCGACCGGCGCGTCCAGCATGGCGTTCATCGCCTTGAGGCTGTCCGGGCCCTGCACGGCGTACATATCCCAGTCGTAGGTGATGATCTTCGCGTGAATATCAGCCTCTCCCTTGTGCTGCTCGATCCACGGCAGCAGGCGCGGGCCGTAGAGGTCGGAGACCCAATACAGGCCGTCCGCCATGTGCATAACGATCACGTCGTCGATGATCTCGCCGTTTTCGTCCAGCGAGGCGGTGTATTTCGAGCGCCCGACGGCGACCTTAGAAATGTCGCTGATATAAATTTTTTGCAGGACTTCCAGTGCGTCCTTGCCGGTGATCTCCACCAGATCGTGCGTCCAGCGGTAGAAGCCGACCCCTTTGCGGATGGCTTCGGCATCGGCGCGCGCAACTTTGTCTTCCTTAAACAGCATATTCCCGCACCTCCTTACAGCATCCGCAGGTCTTCCTTGCGGATAACCTTGATGAGCATATCTTCCTCGTCACGGTCCTCAATGACGCAGGACCATTCCGGACTGACGAGCGTCTTTGCCGCGCCGTTCCACTGCGCTTCGTAGGCGTCGACCAGCTCGTCGAGCGGCGCCATCTCATAGCGTGCAGTGAAGTCCTCTGATTTGACCTTGATCCATGTCTCGTCCTTCGTCCAGCGCACCATCTCATACGGCACCTGCTGCACGTCGAGCATATAGCGGATATATCCGCCGAGGATCCGGCCGTCGTTCTCGTCCATCTCGTGTGGCACGCCGAGGTAGCTGCGCAGGCCCTCTTTGGCGAACGGATCGATGAACTGGTTCTTGCCGGCAGTCGCAAAGACGATACGGAACACGCGCAGGAACTCGTCTTCATCGGGGGCCATGTCCTTGATGGCCATCATCGGGAACTGGATGGACCAGACCCAGCCCATCTGCGCGACCCAGTGGTACGCTTTTTCGAGCGACGTTTCCTCGCCGAAGTTCTGCGTGTACTGCCCGTTGCGCAGGCACTGGCCTTCCTTGACCATACGCTCGCGCGGGGTGTCGTGGATGGGGTCGACGGGCTGCTGCATGTGGTCGAGCCATCCCTGCTTGGGAAGGCCGTACACGTCGCGGCGCTCCGCGACGACGCGGCAGTGCTTGTTGCCGCAGCCTCGGGCCTGACACATGTTGAGCGCGACCTCGTTCTCCGTGCCCTTGGAGGACGCGAGGTCGAAGTTCGCCGTGAACATACTGGTCGTCATGTTGCAGAGCTCACTGCCGACGATGTCCCACGGACAGGTGTCGAGCTCCTTTTCCACACGGTTGCGCGTGAACTGCACGACGCGGCCCGCCATGTTCTCCCACTCATCGCCGGAGTCGCCGGTGATGCCGCCGAGCCAGCTCGACTTTTCGCACAGCTCCGGGATGTTGAAGGCTTCATAGAGCGAAGCGTTGACATAGTTCTTCTGTTCCTCCGGGGTTCCCGCGACGGCCATATTCATCATGTTGGCGATGTCGCAGATGGCTTCTGTGCGTTTTTCCCAGCTTGGCTCGAAAATCCGCATGACCTGGAAAAGGTTGGCGGTCATGGCGGCGATCTGGCGGTTCAGCTGCCGGTAGGCTTCCTCCTCTGTGATGAGCTTGCCCCACGCGGTCGCGAAGCATTTCCTGGAATCCAGTTTTTCTTTCAGCATGGTATTCCTCCTATTTTGTTTTTACGATACATCTATTATAAGCCGCTGGACACACAGCGAAAATCCTACAAAAAGTTTGTTTTTTGCAGCTTGCAATCGTTCACTTTGTATACTGGAAAGTCATACAATTTGCAGGTGTGATTTTTGTGCAAAACAGCAATTTTAACGCGAATTCACATGCATAACCATTTAAATTGTACGGTTATGCATTGACAGTCAGGAGCAGTCGAAATATAATAAAATGAACAAAAATTTGAAATGAGGGACTGCTTATGAAGCTGTGCGCGGATATTCTCTATTGGAAGTTGAAGGAGGAACTGAAAGCCGTCGAGATGCACGGTGCTGGCAGCCAGGAATTAAAGCTGATCCGGCCGGAATTTTATCTCGACCAATCACAGACCTTTGAGAAAAACCGCGTCTACGTCTGTTCCGCCGATCACCTGCCCGTGCATCCGTCGCTGAACGAGAATGTGTGCCTCGTCTGCCTCGGGCAGCACTGGAATCTGACGACATTTTATAACCGGTGCAGCGTGATCGTCATCGAAGCCGACACGGATATTTTCCGCGTGTTTAATCTAGTGCAGCACATTTTTGATCGGTATGAAGCATGGGAAGAACAACTATGGCACATCCTCCGCCATGGAGCGGGTCTGCCGCAAATGCTGACGGCTAGCCGGGGCGTCTTTGAAAATCCAGTGCTGCTCATTGGCTCAGACTTCCGTTACCTAGCGGTTACGGATGAGGAATATTTTCAAAAGGATCTCGGCATCCGATTAGACACCGAAACCTTCGACGCAGAGAAAATGGCGACATTTTTGTCCCTGCATGATCTTTCTACCCATGTGCACGAGCCGCTCCTGCTGGAACTGCAAAATACGCGAACGTTGTCGGTCAATGTGTTCGATCAGGAGGAATACCTCGGCTGTCTTACGGTGTTTGAGGCGTTCCGGCCGCTGCGGGAGTCTGATCGGTCGCTTGCTGTCTTCTTTGCCAAGCTCCTGCGGCAGGCCATCCAGCAGAATCCTGTCCTGGCAAGTACCCGTTCCGCCGTCCGCCGTGCGCTGCGCAGCGTCATTGCCGGGCAGCCGGTCGATTTTGAGCTGCGGCGGGCGCTCAGCCAGGAAAATGGGAAGACGGACTGGGTCTGTGTCCGGCTCCAGCCGAAGGCCGGCGCAACTTTCCTGCCCGGCGCTTATCTTTCCGCCGCTCTGGAGGAACGGCATCCCGGCGCAATGGCGTTTGAATATGAACGTGCTGTCGTTGCATTTTTGCCCGCTGAACAGGCAGAAAGGGAAACAACGGCGCAGCTCTTGCCGCTGCTGGACAGGCTGGGACTGGTCTGTGGTGTTTCCAGCGTGTTTTCCAATTTGTATGAGACGAATCAGGCGTGGTTTCAGGCGTCCAGCGCACTGCAAAACGGGCTTTCGCGGGACGAGAGCAGCGTTGTATTCTATTTTCAGGACTATCTGCTGCCCCAGCTCCTGTCCGGTGCGTTGGCTGGCCGGCCCTCGTGGGTCTATTACCCGGACGGCCTGAAAAAGCTTAAGGCGCACGACGAGGGCTCGCAGGTCTCGTATCTGGAGACGCTGCGCGTCTACCTTGACAACAATCTTTCCGTTACCAAAACGGCGGCAGCGCTCTATCTGCACCGTTCGACGCTCTTAGACCGCCTCGCTCATATCACACAAATGCTCGGCTGCAACTTGAAAGACCCTGACTTTTGCCTTACCCTCGGTATCATTCTCAGAGCCGAGCTGGAGCAAAATCGGGTGAATCAATCGCATTAAGGCAAAGATGAACCTTGCATTTTTCTTCTAACACCCCCTATGTAGTTTGTTTTCCTACATAGGGGCGTTTTGCCTATTGTCCGCTTTTACTGTTCGGTTCAGATTTTGCATAGGGCGTTCTTTTATGAAAAAATACCCTTGACAAATCTCGTCTCATAACGCCCCATTTGATTTTTCTCATGTTAAAATCCTCCTCTTATATAAAAAATTCAAATTAACTCTCCGTTAAAAATTGCCGTCAGCAACGCGCCGGTACAGCCAATCCTTGTAGATTCCGTTCCGAAAAATGCCTTTACAATCGGAATCTTACGATATTTTCGAAATATCTGACGACAGTTCAGAATCTCTTCTGCCTGCAGCAGATAATAATCCGGAATCCACCACCCCTCATGTCCTATGATGACCCTCTGCGGATTGAAACTGTTGCAAAAACTGATAAGACCACATGCAAGCTTTTCTGTCATATCCGAAAAGATGACATCCATCTTTTTTTCCCGCTCTGTCCATTCCATTCCCTTTTCTTTTTTTACAAGCGCGTCCTCCATCTCACTGCAGAAGGCTGCAAAGGGTTTCCCATCGCCCGTAGCTTCCATAAGCCTTCTCTCTATGATATCACTCGATATATATTTTTCCAGACAGCCTCTGTTTCCGCAGTCGCAGGGAATCCCATTCCAGTCAATGCTGGTATGGCCCAGTTCACAAATCATACCGGTCCCGTTTTTGTACAACTCTCCATTTACGATTACTCCCACGCCCACGCCATTTCCCAGACCCACATAAAGGAAATCATCGCAGTCGCTGCCACTGCCGTAATACTTTTCCGCAATCGCGGCACAATTACATTCTCCGTCAAAATATGTCGGCAGATGATATCGCGTCTGAATTTTTCGTTTCACTTCCAAATCATGAAGTCCATAAAAATCGATGGGCGTCAGAATTTCTCCATAAAGCGTATCCACCGGTCCCATGGAGCCAATTCCAATCCCGAAAATCTTTTCCTCCGGAAATGTATCCAATATCTCATCAATCGACCGAAATATATGAGGGAAAAACTCTTCCGCCACGTTTTCGTTCATCTGGTATTCCAGTTTTTTCAGAACCTGCAAATGCATATCACAGAGAAAAACACTGCATCGTTCCCGATGAATATGCACACCAATCAGCTTCGGCGCCCTGTGGGAAATACAAAGCTGAATCGGATTACGTCCCTTTCCATCCACCTGCATTTTTTCCCGTTCTTCCAGAACTCCCTGCTCCAGAAACTCATTGACGATATAGGTCACTGTCATTTTTGACAACCCGGTTTGCTGCGCCAGCTCGATGCGCGAACTGCATTCCCCCGTGGCGATAAGCTGGAGAATCAGCCCCCGGTTTTGCTGCTTCAGTCTTGTGTTGTTGACTCCTGTTTTCGGCATAAAAGCTGCCTCCCAAGTAAATATCTTTTCTCTATCTGTATTCATAAAACAGTTTTACTTTATCTCTATTTATATAATACATTGCTCTTACTATTTGTCAAGATAAAAGTAAATTCATTTTACAAATACACTAAAGAGCACAAAAAAAGTCCCCGAAGCTGCTCCGAGGACTTTTTTGTACCGAATTCACTCTCTTTTTTACGCAAACATGGAAAATGCCATAACCACGCTTCCGAGAATCACCAGAATCACACCCGTCACCCGGTTCAGGGTCTTCGGGATCGCTTTATTGGCAAACACCGCCGCGATTCGCGCCCAGAGCAGGGTAAAGATCACGCAGAGAATCCAGACCGTCCAGTCCGGCGTGCCACCGATGGCGAAATGAGATACCGCTCCGGTAAATGCTGTGAAGGCCATGATAAACACACTGGTTCCCACCGCTGTCTTCAGCTCGTAGCCCAGCACCGAGGTCAGGATAAGAAGCATCATCATACCGCCGCCTGCGCCCACGAAGCCGCAGATAAAGCCGATGAAGATACCACAGACCACGGACTGAATCGCCCGCTTCTTCGCGGATACGCCCTGCATGGCCTCCTTCGTGGTCATAACCGGCCGCACGATGAATTTGATGCCCAGCAGGAAGGTCATAAAGACAGAAAAGGTTCCCATGGTCGTGGACGGCACCAGACTGGATACCCAGCTTCCCACCACCGTAAATACCAGCACACTGACCATCATAATCAGACCGTTTTTCACATCCAGATTTCCATTTTTCTTATAGGTATAAGCGGATACGGCGCTGGCCAGCACATCCGAGGAAAGGGCGATGCCCACCGCCATATAGGGCTCCATTCCCAGAAATGTAATCAGCATGGGGCTGATGACCGCCGCTGCGCTCATACCGGCGAATCCGGTTCCCAGGCCTGCGCCCATACCGGCAAAAAAAGTCACAAGTAAAGTAAGTAAGATTTTCATTTTAATATTCTCCCTTCAGGATTTCTTCTGCGTTTTTTCCAATGCTGTCCAAAGCCTTCATAAAAGCCTTCCGGGCTTCCTGATCCATTCCGTCAAACAGCTTTTCCCAAAAAGCCTGCTGCATTGCCCGGCCCTCTTCCATCAGTGATTTCGCCTTTTCTGTACAAATGAGCTCCGTCTTCCGTCGATCCATCGCCACACTCCGGCGCTCCAGATATCCCTCCTGCACCAGCCGATCCACATTGACAGAAACAAGATTAGCCTTGATATTCCGCACCTCTACGATATCACGAGCTGTCCTGTATTCCGGGTTATTGCCGAGAAACATCAGAATATCGAAGGCCGTCTGGGGCAATCCCAGCTTTCTGCACAATGGCTTACACATGGCATTATAAGCCAGCAGAAGCTTCCTTGGAAATTCAATTTCCGTAACCATTTGATTCTCCTTTTATTCTTTTTTGAATAGTTCGTTTTTGAACAATTATAACACAGAGAGCAATAAATGCAAGAGAAAAGACCGGAAAAACAGATTCCGATCTTTTTTCTCTCATATCCAAATCTTTACTTATAACTATTTTACTTCCGGATATCTACCATCCATCCATTTTCCAGCGCGCTCTGCGCTTCGCCCGTGCCGTCCAGGTTCAGATACATTTCGCCAAGCTTGTCTGCAGGAACCGCAAACGCTTCGTGAACGGTGACCGTCTCGCCGGGTTTCAGCGTATCAATGTAATTGTTCCCCCGCTCGCCGCCGCGAACGTCGTAGGCGCCGACTTCAGCCGTCAGCATCAGGCCTTCCTCCACGACATAGTCCCACTCATCGCCTGCAGCGGGTGTTTCCAGTTCCCGATGCCATACGCTCGCCCGGTCGCCTTTGGTCTCCAGAAGCTGGATTGAACCGTTGTACATGATATCGGTCAATATGTCGCTTCCGGTATTGGTATATTCAACGGTCACGTAGATCAGCTTATTTTTGGATTTTTCCGTCTTTACTACCTGAGCCAGGGTATCGACACCGTCTCCTTCCCGGATATAGGAAATGGTGCTGCTCTTCAGGTTTCCATTTGCGTCAAAGGCGGTGGCTGCGTCCGTGTCCAGCATGCCCTCCGGCAGGATGTTTTTGTTATCAGCCACCTGTACATCCGTCACCTTCGCAGTCAGACCCGGTAATTTCTCCAGGCCGTTATGTTCCATAGAAAGCGTCGCGCCGATACTCTCGGCTTTTCCAAGCAGTTCCTTTGAAAATGTCATTTCTACCGAATCGGAGCTTTCTTCCGCCAGTGCGTTTTCCTTTTCCGCATCCAGATACCTGCTCCAGTTATAGCAGAGCATCACATCGTCCCCGACGGTCTCTTCGGTGGGCGTCACAGTCACACCCTGGGCGATTTTCAGGGCCTCTTCCTTGGATATATCGGAGCTTGCCAGCATTTCCATCACCAGATGCTCCTCCGGGTAGGCCACATACAGACTCTGATTGTAGGCGTCCAGCGCCTTTTTCAGATAGACGCCGTTGCGGCCGTTCACCTTCATCTCTTCTTTTTCCACCACATTATAGTTCAACGCTTCAAAGGATGTATCTCCGGTATCCATGTAATAGCAGCCAATGGTCACTCCGCCCCGGCCATCCCGGTAGTTGTATTTGCCCTCTTCCGTCTGTACCATGCCGTCGGGCAGATAGGAAGCCTGTATCTTCACGTAATGCTCCGAGTCCCCAGACGCCACAGTGCCGTCCTGTGCGCCGTCCTGACGCTCCTGCTTCGTCTCGTAAGCATATTTACCTACCTGGTTATTTTTCAGGCCATAGAGAACCCCTGCAAATACCGTAGTACCAAGGGCCAGTGTGGCCGCTGCCACAGCCATGACCAGCCGTTTCTTTGGAATATGGCGTCCGGTTTTTCGATTTCCGGGAAGCATATCCGGTTTTGCCAGCTGCTTTTCTACCTCCTGTTCAATCATCTGCCGCATCTCCTCCGGCATTTTGGGAAAATCACGGTTCATATTTTCTAATTTCATACCCTGCTCCGTCCTTTTCTTTTTACTAAAATTTGTTCTACATTACATTCCTTTTACTGCGCTGCCCGTTCGGCCAGTTCGTTTCTAAGCCGCTGTCTGGCCCGGGCCAGGCGGTTTTTCACGGCGCTTTCTGTGGTCTCCATCATAGTCGCAATCTCCCGCACACTGTACCCATCCAGATAGTAGAGAGTCACGCTTAACCGCATCTCCTCCGACAGCCGGTAAATGGCCTCATAGAGCTCCGAATAATCCTTTTGCTCCTCCGCCTTTTCCTCCTGTCGGTAATCCTCCAGGAATACGACGCGCTTTTCCCTCCGCATGACGCCGTAGCATTCATTGATCAGAATCCGCATGAGCCAGGTTTTCGCATAAGCGTCCTTTTTCAATGTATATAATTTGGAAAATGCCTTTACAATGGCCTCCTGAATGGCGTCGGCGCAGTCCGCGTCGCTGTATAACAGGGTCTTGGCCACATGATACATGGCGTCCTCCGATGCCAGGATCAATTCTCCCAGTTCTTCTTTTTTCATAGTTTCCTTCCCGCCGGCTTTGGTTATTTTGTTGCGCGCTGCATTTGCTTTACATAGATTAGATGCATGGGAACAGGGTTTGGTCGCATGCGTCCGGAAAAATTTTATTTCCACTGTATTATATCAAAAAACGGCTGTCCGGATCCTGCTACAGATCCATTCAGCCGTTTTTATTATTTCACTTTCTATTTTCCAAAACAGTCCCCTGCCTTAGCCGCCATAATCACTGTTGACCTTATAATGGATCCTCAGGAACGCGCACATCTTATCTTCGAAATCCATCTTTCGTTCGCTTCCTTCTTCCTCCTTCACCTCGATGGTATACTCATCGTAATGGAAGAATCCGCCAAAGGAAAAACTGCCCGTGGCAATCACATTTCCATCGTAATCAAAGATCCGCATGATATCGTCATCGGCCAGATAATCTTTTGGATTGCCATCTGCGTCCATGAATACCGTATACCAGTCCCTTTCCAGGGTATCCGTTTCCAGGATCTGCTTCTGGGCGTAACCCAGACAGTTATCGTTCATGTCATAGTATCCGTAGGTGTTGCCGCTGATGACCCCCTCCACATCGTTGATGGGCTCGTCGGTCACATAGCGCAGATAAAACCAGGATTCGTCACTGCCGGTGCTGATGGTGTATTTACTGTCCCAGAAGCCCCGCTCCTGTATGTGTCCGGCTGCCTGTCCGTCTGCCCAGATATCCGAATCCGCCACGATATCATCCAGATCCCCCTTCATGGTAAGGACACTGGCATTTTTAAGAGCCTCCTGCCCTTCATCCGTGGGCGGCAACTCCTCCTTTGAACTGCTGCAGCCCGTCACGGCCAGAAGCAGCACCGCCGAAATGAAGGCTGCACCAAACTGTATCTTTCTTTTCATAGCATTCTCCTTTATCGGAAATGTTTCAGAACTATGCGTTCTCCTTCTCGTCGTCTCTCGCAATCTCCCGCGCCACCATAATGGCCATTGCAGTCAGCAGAGGCAGATACTGCTCCTCATAGCAGATGACCACAGAATTGTCAAAGACCACATTTTTCAGGGTAAATTCCAGATTCTCCATGATACTGCCCAGCATCCGGTCATTCAGCAGGACGAAAAAAT
Source organism: Laedolimicola sp. (assembly GCF_051972735.1). Taxonomy (NCBI): domain Bacteria; kingdom Bacillati; phylum Bacillota; class Clostridia; order Lachnospirales; family Lachnospiraceae; genus Laedolimicola; species Laedolimicola sp. Next base: position 11,331 of record NZ_JBOKYU010000054.1, read on the forward strand.
TATGCCCCAGGGAGCCTGCGTACTCCCGCAGCACCAGCTTACCTTCTTTGACATTCATGGTAAAGGTATCCCTGATCAGCTGAAACTTCTTTTCCAATCTGCCATACTCCTCTCCCCGGTAATAGAAATCGTAGGTGGGAAGGGCGTGGAGGATCCGTTTTTCCACCCGGAAAATCTCGGTATTCTGAGCGTCATAGATGTAAAACTGCTTCAGCGGCATGGTTCCCTCGATATGGTAAATCAGTTCGCCATCTTCGTTCCGCAGATCAAAGCGCTGTCCCATGAGCTTGAAATCCTCAGTAAAGGTGTAAACTGTGGAAGGCCTGGACTCCAGCACCGGAAGTACCTCTCCCGTCTTTACGAAATGCTCCATGCTTTCCTGCAGATCCTTCTGCATCAGCATAATGTCTGAATGATAACAGATATAGGCCGCAGCATTGGTTCCGAAATTCTCATTTAACGGATGCAGAGGCTCAGTGATTCTTTCTTTTATCATACTTGTCAGGAACGAATAACCGATATAACCCAGATTGCCGTCGCCGGTCAGCCAGAAATACAGGTAATCTCCCTCGCTGCTGGGGCCAAAAGCCAATACGGGCCGTCTCATGGTGAGGAACTTTGCCAGATAGCAGGAGCCCAGAGGTGTGGGCACATCTTTATAGGCCTCGTAAAACTCTTCAATTTTCCGGGGACGATCCATGGCAATCATCTGTACCATATCCGTGGACGAGTTATAGCTGTCCGGTGACGCCATCATCCACATGGCGACGCCGATAATCAGAATTACCGCACCTACACTGATGAAAAACCTGCTGTAATAGCCTTTCACAATAAACATGGCTCCGGCCACGATCACTGCCAGGCTCAGAAGCCGATAAATCACGTAACGCAGCTTCAGGCTCGCCGACATATCACTGAATTTCATTCTTTCCTCTGACATGAGCTTCCCCTCCTTTGTCTATCCTGCCCAAATTATCTGGGACTGTATGTCTCAAAAGTAATGCTAAAAATAGTGCCAACTGCAACCATTCGGCACAGTTCGGCGCTATTATTTTACCAGTTTATGGATAATTTGTAAATTCTATTATTCCTTCCATATTTATTTTCCAAAGTATAATGTGTAACATGTAAAAGTAATTTGTTATAATTTTTTCTTGACATTTGAATCCCTTTTTCCGTATAATAAGCGGCGGACAATTTCACAGAACAAATCAGAACTGGTATAGAATTGGAAACGACACAAGCGCTTCGCTCTTGATAACGAACAACACATGTGTCTTTTTTGTACCCATTTTTCGAAAAGGAGAACAATTTTATGCCAAAAACAAAATTTCAAAATGTCATTTTCACTCTTATGATGGCTTTCCTCATGGTCTATGCTATGATCTGCTACAACATTTCCCTGAATATCGGAGAAATGAGCAATCAGGTCTTTCTGATGGCTTTTCATGAAATGGTCATCATGTGGCCGATAGCTTTTATCCTGGAGTTCTTTGTGGTTGATAACCTGGCTCACAAGCTCGCTTTCCGCATGGTAACGCCGCAGGATCGCCCGATCGTTATCACGCTGGCTATCTCTGTCATGATTATCTGCATCATGTGTCCGGTCATGAGTCTGATTGCAACCCTGCTCTTCAAAAACGCCGGCTCTCAGTTTATTGCTGTCTGGCTGCAGACCACTTTCATGAATTTCCCGGTGGCTTTCTTCTGGCAGCTGATGTACTGCGGACCGTTTATCCGACTGATTTTCCGGAAAATGTTCCCGGAGAAATAAGTGATATTGAAGGGGATTCCAAAGGATTTTCCCCTTGCATAAAATCGTCTGTATCTGCACCATTCCTGAAAAACAGTTGCAAATACAGACGATTTTTTCACAAAAATTGAATTCTATTGCATTAAATCGCATCCAACGCCTGGGCGATATCCG
>NZ_JBOKYU010000055.1:0-13213 GCF_051972735.1 Laedolimicola sp.
GAATTATCTGGTGGAGCACTTCGGCATCGCGCCGGTTACGACGCCGGAGGCGGATTTGAAGGAGCTTTTGAAATAAAATAAATCCATTTATAAAAAGCATGACGGAAAGTTTCTCTAAACTCTGCGTCATGCTTTTCCTTTTTTCTATCTTTCATCCTTTTTTCTGATATTTCGACCGAATCAGCCACTTCTGATCAATCTTACGCACCCCGTCCTCAAACCGGATATGCAGATTCACCGAACCCGTCTTTTGCTCCACCTTTTCCACCCTGCCATGGCCGAATTTCGGATGGGCCACCAGCTCGCCGATCTCATACTGAATCACGCTGTCCCTGGTCTTCTTATGCTCCTGCTCCCGTCGGTATCGATCCCGCAGGGGAACCGTCTTATCGTGAATCGGGCTTTTCAGGGCCTTCTCATAATTATGCTTCATCAACGCCTCGCCCGCTTTATAATAGGGCGTCGGCGCGGCGCCCACCAGGGAACAGCAGTATTTCCAGGCGCTGCCGTGGGTCCCGGGCTGCCACTGATACTGCTTCGGAATCGCCATATGATACTGCATGTAATGCGCGTATTCGTGGCGATAGAGATCCGTCCGGTCCTCTTTGCTCAGCGGATTCTTCACCGCATAGCCGATAAAAAGCAGAGAAAAATGAAAATGCTCCTTCTCATTGTGGCTGCCCCGGGTATAAGAGCCCAGGCAGTCTGTGTCCATACCGAAGGTAATCGGCACCTTCGCCCCCTGCAGATGGAATTTCCGGTCAAGCTGCTCGTAAAGATTCTGAATCTGCGCCCGCAGGATCGGAATTTCTTTTTCCAGATTGGCCTTTAAAAATAAATTCTCTTCAAAATTTTCCATAGCTGTTCCTCAAATTCTCGTTCTCTGCCGTCTCATTCACATGCCCCGCGGACGCATTTCCCGGAGCCCGCCTTATAACTGCCCTTCCCTCACCATTTTCCGCCAGGTGTATACGAAGTACAGGATCTCCGCCACCGATGTGATGGTCCAGGAGAAGAAATACAGCAGATAAAGTGACGAAATCGTATGAAAATACGCAAAAATCGTGTAAATCCATGTAATTGGTAACTTCACTCATTGTAAATCTCTCCCATACAGACGAAACCGTCCTATATCAGAGCATACTATTTCCTTATTCATTTGTAAATACTGAGATTTCACCGGACTGCTCTGTGTTTCTGAAACTGTATTTCTGAACACGGTATTTCCAAATCTTCTATTTTCCAATGAAAAAAAGCGTGCTATACTAAATGCCGAAAGCCGAGCTTCCACACTGCTGCTTTGCTTCCCGATTTTTCTCTGAGGTGATTTATAAAATGAAACGCATTGATTTTGAAAATGGAAAAATAACCGAAAATATCCTGCAGGCCGCCCTGCCCATGCTGGTGGCGCAGCTTCTGACTCTGCTTTATAATATTGTAGACCGTATCTACATCGCCCGTATCCCGGGCGTGGGAACCGCCGCTCTGGGTGCTGTGGGTCTGTGCTTCCCGATCATCGTCATCATCACGGCCTTCAGCAATCTCTTCGGCACCGGCGGCGCGCCCCTGTTTTCCATTGCGCGAGGTCGTAAGGATCCGGAACAGGCGGGCATGCTTCTCAATACCGCGTTCTTTCTGCTGTCCGTCTGCGCTCTGGTTTTAATGGCAGTCGGTCTTGCATTCGCCCGGCCGATTCTGGTGCTGTTCGGAGCGTCCGACAGTGCGCTCATTTACGCGTACCCCTATCTGATGATCTATCTTTTAGGAACCTTTCCCTCCATGCTCACCACAGGGATGAACCCTTTCATCAACGCCCAGGGGTATTCCACGACCGGTATGTTATCTGTCGTCATTGGTGCCGCTGCCAACCTGATTCTGGATCCGGTTTTCATTTTTATCTTCAGACTCGGCGCTCCCGGCGCAGCCATTGCTACCATTATATCTCAATTTCTGTCAGCTTCCTTTGTTCTGTATTTTCTTCGTAAAAAAGCGGAATTCAAAATCCGGTTTCTGACCCCGGAAGAGATCCGGCACTGCGGATCCTGCGCAACCAATATCGTCAGTCTGGGAACTGCCGGATTTATCATGCAGATCACCAACAGCCTGGTCAGCATCTGCTGCAACAGTGTGCTTGCCGTGACCGGCGGAGACATCTACATCTCTGTGATGACGATCATTTCCAGTATCCGGCAAATGGTAGAAACCCCTATCCATGCCATGACAGAGGGCTCCTCACCTGTTATCAGCTACAATTACGGTGCACGCAGACCGGAGCAGGTAAAACAGGCCAGTATTACTATGGCTGTAATGGCACTTATCTATACGCTGAGTATGTGGCTTGTGATTCTTTTCGCTCCTCACTTTTTAATCAGTATTTTCAGCTCCGATGCCAGCCTTCTGACTGATACCATTCCGGCCCTGAAACTATACTTTTCAGCCTTCATCTTCATGCTGCTCCAGTACATCGGCCAGACCATGTTCAAATCTCTGGGGAAAAAGAAGCAGGCTGTATTCTTCTCTCTGTTGCGTAAAGTCATCATTGTCGTGCCGCTAACCTATTTTCTTCCCTACGGACTGAGGCTCGGCACCGACGGTGTCTTCCTGGCAGAGCCTGTCAGCAATGTCATCGGTGGAAGTCTGTGCTTCCTTGTAATGCTGCTGACGGTTCTGCCAGAATTAAAATCTATGAAGCAGAATCAGACGTTATAGCTTCCGGCTGCCGTACTTCCGGAATGTCCGGTCCAGTTCGTATGGAACATCTGACCCCTCGGGCTGTCAATCCGCTCATAGCAATGCGCGCCGAAATAATCTCTCTGGGCCTGCAGCAGATTGGCCGGAAGGTTTTCACAGGTATAACTGTCGAACCAAAACAGAGCCGCGCTCATGGCCGGAAGCGGAATTCCGTTTATTGCGCCTGCAGCTACCACCTTTCTCCAGGATTCCAGCGAGGATTCGATAGCTTCTTTGAAATACGGATCCAGAATCAGGTTCGGCAGCTCCGGGTTCTTATCATAGGCTTCCTTGATTTTACCCAGAAACACGCTTCGAATGATACAGCCGCCCCGCCAGATCAGCGCGATATCGCCGTAGTTCAGCTTCCAGCCATAATGCTCCGCAGCCGTTTTCATCAGAGAATATCCCTGGGCGTAGGAAATGATTTTTGCGGCGTAAAGGGCTTTTCGAATCTGTTCTACAAAAGTTTTTTTGTCTTCTGTGATTTTTCCGCATTTTCTTCCGTAGGCAGCGGACGCCTCCATGCGCTCCTCCTTCCGGGCAGCCACGCAGCGGGCCGACACTGCCTCGCTGATCAGCGTCAGCGGAATGCCCTCCTCCAGCGCAGATTCGCTGGTCCATTTTCCAGTTCCCTTCTGGCCTGCCGTATCCAGAATCTGATCGACCACAGCTTCGCCCTTCTCATCCCGGAAGCCCAGAATATCCCGGGTAATCTCCATCAGATAGCTGTCAAGTTCCGTCTCATTCCACTTTGCGAAGACCTCGTGCATCTCATCCGGCGTCATGCCCAAACCGTCGCGCATGAGCTGGTAGGCCTCGCAGATCAGCTCCATATCGCCATACTCGATTCCATTATGAACCATCTTTACAAAATGACCCGCTCCATCGCCGCCAATCCATTCACAGCAGGGCACATCGTCTTCTACCCTGGCGCTGATGGCCATAAAAATCGGCTTGACTGCCTCCCAGGCCTGTGGGTTGCCGCCCGGCATCAGACAGGGACCGTGAAGAGCGCCCTCCTCGCCGCCGGACACGCCGGTTCCAATATAGCAGAGTCCTTTTTCCGTGAGCTCCCTGGTTCTTCGAATCGTATCCTTGAAATAAGAATTGCCGCCGTCAATGATGATATCGCCCTCTTCCAACACCGGTACCAGCTGCGCAATCATATGATCCACAGCTTCTCCGGCGCGGATCATCAGCATGATTTTGCGCGAACGCTCCAGATTCTCCACCAGCTCCCCGATACTTTTACAGCCAATGATATGCTTTCCCTTTCCACGGCCATTTACAAAATTGTCCACCTTTTCTGTACTGCGGTTATATACCGCCACGGTAAAACCTCTGGATTCCATGTTCATCACCAGATTTTCGCCCATAACCGCCAGTCCAATCAGTCCGATATCCGCCTTTTTCATCGTAATTCTCCTTCTTTCCATGGTATTTTCTTTTTGTGTCCTCACTATATCAGAAAAATATTTTTTTGTAAATAATATTCCTAAAAAAACTTTTTTCGATTTACAGAATCATTTTTTTATGCTACTCTTAAAAAAGAATGTACGGAAAATGGAGACTGCCATGAATCATCTTACTGTAAAAATGCGGATTAAAAGTACTTACCGCGATATGAACCCAAAAGAAAAACAAATTGCCGACTATATTCTTGCCAACATCAAGCTGGTTTCCCGAAGCAGCATCAGCGATCTGGCCCACAATCTGGGAGTCGCTGATTCTACCGTCTATCAATTTACCAAAAAACTGGGCTACGACGGTTTTAAGGACTTCAAAGTCAATCTGCTGACTGAGGAATTTGATTCCGAAATCTCCATCCATGAGAAGATTTCCGAACAGGACAGCCCGGACGCCATGCTGCAGAAAGTCTTCGACTCCAGTATCAAGGCTCTGGAGGATACCCGGCATATTGCCCAGGGCGGGCAGTTTCAGAAGGCCGCCGCTCTCATGAGCAGTGCAGACCGGGTCTGGTTTTTCGGTATCGGCGGCTCCAATGCTGTGGCTTTCGACAGCTACCACAAGTTTCTGCGAAGCCCCATCCCCTGCGGGTATACTTCGGATTATCATTTGCAGCTGATGAATGCGGGTCTGCTCACGGAAAAGGACTGCGCGTTTCTCATTTCCCATACCGGCCTCAACAAGGATACGCAGGCTATCGCAAAGCTTGCGAAGGAAAACGGGGCGAAGCTTATCGTCCTGACCAGTTACCCACTTTCCCCTCTGGCCAAAATGGCAGATATCGTGCTGGTATCCACAGCGGAGGAGATTACCTGGCGCTCGGAATCTCTGTCCAGCCGCCTGTCGCAGCTGTGCATCATGGACGCTCTTTTTGTGATGATCATGTTCCACAATGAAGAAGGAGCCCACGAATCCTTGAAAAAGATCCGGCACGCGATTTCCTATACCAGAGAAAATTAAGTTTGTTTCTTAGATTAAAATGACGCAGTTTCCCCGTTCCCGGGTGCTCTGCGTCATCTTTCGTCTGAAAATCTTTATGAAATTATCAATTATCCCAGCAGTTCATTCACCATCTGCGCGTCAAACTGCACGGCTTTTACTCGATTGACCTCGATCTGGTACAGTGCGTTGGCCGCGATATGCTCCGCCGCCTGCTCCAGGTCACGGATACCGGTGGTATCCGCATACCTGGCAATGACCGCGTCCAGGCCCTCCGGCGTCACGATACACTCGTCCTCCCGGAGGCTCATCCGCTTCAGTACCTTCGGCAGCGCGAATCTGGAAAAGATTACCTTTTTCTCCTCCTCCGTATAATCCGGAATATCAATCACCGCAAACCGGGACATCAGCGGCGCGCTGATCTGGCTCTTATCATTTGCTGTGGCAATGGGGTACACGCCCACGGTGGGCACCATACACTCCATATAGTTATCGGTGAAGCCCAGGTTATCCAGCAGCGTCAGCAACACATCCGCCGGGTTGCCGTTGCCCTTTCCGGCGTTGGCCTTGTCCAGCTCATTGATGATGAATACTAGGTTGGATTCGCCCGACATGGAAAATGCTTCCATGATAATACCCGGCTTCGCGTTGGCGTATACACGGGAGCTTCCGGTCAGCTGCTCCGGATCGTTGATGGAACTCATATCCAGGGTCGTCCACGGCAGCTTCAGGATCCGCGCCACCGCATAGGCAATCTGGGATTTTCCGGTTCCGGCCGGTCCCACCAGAAGCAGGCCATAGGCGGGCAGGGTATGGGTACGGTTAATCTGTATAATTGTTTCGATAATGCGCTGCTTTACTTTCTCCATGCCGTAGAGCTCTTCATCGAGAATTCTGCGGGCCTCTGTCGGATCAATCGCCTCAAAATAATTACTCTTCCACTGAATATTCATCATGATGGACAGGGCTCTCTGGGCGTGGCGCTTCTCCTCAGGCGATACCTCATGGGAGCGGGCCACAGCCAGATTTCTTCTGGCCCAGAGCTGAATATTGTCCGGCAGGGTACGGCCTGCGCAGGTCATGAAATCCGTGATACTCTGAAGGCTGGTCAGCTTCATATCGTCGCCGACCTCGTCCCGATCTTCGTCCGTCTCCTCCTCCGAAGGCGCATTGCTGGCAAACAGGCGATCGATCATGAATTGTAAAAAACCATCCTCCGCGGAAAGCTTGGTTCCGCCGCCAAAGGCTGTCTCACGGATCCTGTATACCGCGTAACCATCCTCCCGGTTGGTGCCAGACAGGCGCACATGAATCTGATGCTCGCCCAGCCATTTGATCAGACTTACAAAACGGGCGTCTATCAGAAGAATATCCGCGTTGAATTTTCCATCCTCTTCCTTAAATTCAAAGGCCGTCTGCTTGGCCGGGTTGGTAAATACGCCGCAGGAATGATGCTTCCACTGGCGTCTCTTATTGTCCAGCACAAGAATCGGCTTCTCCGGGCTGGCTTCTCCCGCATTGGTACGATATGTGGTATAGGTACACTCCGGCTCCTTCGGCGCTCCCGCAGGGGCGCTGTTAAAATCAAATACTGGCATGTTGTTACTCCTTTATCTATCTTTCGTAATGAGCAGTTTGTGTCGAATCAAACCGCCATCTGACGTTCTTTCTCCGCTCATTATACACAATTCATTCTGTGGATTCAACCGGAGAAAGCCCAAAATCTCGCTCCATCCCGGCATCTGATTGTCCAGATAAGCCTTAAACCGGGTGTTATGGCTGGGCTCGTAGAGATGGGCTAGCTGTATACAGGATCCTTACTATGCATGTATCTCCTCTTCCAGGCAGAAGGAATAAATAATCTTCTCCTTTACCCGTTTTCCGGTGAGCCGCTCCAGGGTCAGCTGATAATAATCCAGCTGCTTTTTGTATTTTTTCAGAAGTTCTCCACCGTCTTTCACGAAATCGGTCTTATAATCCACAACCACAATCTCGTTTTCCCCATTTTCATTTTTTTCATAAAACCAGGCGTCAATGATTCCCTGGATCAGAACCGGCTCGTCGCTTCCGCAGCCGATTTCAAGCTCCCGGGCGGGCATCCGGATTACGAAGGGCTGCTCTGTATGGAATTCTTCCCGAGCCCGAGCTGCGCTCATGCGCTTCGCCAACGGCGTCCGTGCAAAGGCATAGATATCGTAGGGGCGTACCACGTCCGCCTGCTCCTGCGTCATCCGCCCCTCTTCCACCAGCCGCGCCAGTCCTTCCTTCACCTTTTCCGAATGATACAATTCCCGGAAATCCAGACATTCCAGAGCCCGGTGATAAGCCGTACCTCTGGCTGCTCCGCTGATCGGTTCCTTCTCTGACATAAACCGCGGAATATAAGGCACAATTTCTTCCGCCGGATAGAGAAGGGTATCCGCATCCTCCTCTTCCGTCTGTCCCATTTTCTTCAATTCTGATACACTGAACTTGCCCTGCAGGGTGATGTCCTCCTGCCATGGGTAAGTGTCGGACAGCTGTTTCTCCAGAAGCTTCGCATACTCCTCGTCTGTTCCCGGAAGCTTCTCCGGGTGGGCGAAAATCTCCCACTGTTCTTCCTTTTCCATCTGCCGGATCAGCGCTTCTTCCGTCTGACCTTCCAGTGTCACTGTTTTTACTTCGAAGGGACTCTCCCCACTTCCCGCCACAGCCGGAAGCACCCAGTCCAGGTAAGTTCCTGCCGTGGAAATCGTGCGAAAAGACAGGCTTTTTCCCATCTTTTCCTCCAGCTTTGCCGCACTGCCCAGCAGAATCAGTTTTTCCTTCGCTCTGGTAAATGCCACATAGAGGACGCGCAGCTCCTCTCCCAGCATCTCCAGATCCAGAGCCTTTTGCAGCACCCGTTTGGGGAGCGAGGCGGTGCGGGTACGAAGCTCGGCGTCCACCCAATCTACGCCTACGCCCAGCTCCGGGTGAATCACGACCCGGCTCCGGATATCCTGCCGGTTAAAGCTCTTGCCAAGTCCGGCCACGATGACAACGGGGAATTCCAGACCTTTACTCTTGTGAATGGTCATAATACGAACCGCATTTTCATTTTCACCCAGAATACCGGCCTCGCCGAAGTCTTCCTTATAGCTCTGCAGCTGCTCCATATACCTTACAAAATGGAACAGTCCCCGGTAGCTGGTCTTCTCAAAGGCAATGGCTCGCTCAATGAGCATCCGCACATTGGCCTCCCGCTGGGCTCCCGCAGGCTCCGCCGCCAGGTAGTCGCCGTAGCCGGTGATCCTGAGAAGCTCCTCGATGAGTTCATGGATGGGGAGGAATTCGGCATGTTCGCGGTAGGTGCGGAGATTATGGAAGAAGGTCTGAAGTTTCTCCTGGATTTGTACTTCTATAGTTTCTCTTTCTAAATTTACAAATTCCGATTTATCCTCGTCAGTCTCAGCGCTATCTGCTTTTCCTTCTTCTGCATACTTTCTGCACGCCTCATGAAACTTCACATCCGGATACGCGCTCTTAATTTTTGCCAACTCCACATCCGTGAAGCCGCCGATCATGGATTTCATTACCGCCGCCAGCGGGATATCCTGTCTGGGATTATCCACGATACGCAAAAGATTCAACAGGGTCTGAATCTCTATCGTGGTAAAATATCCGGTCCTGGATTCCGTATGGGCCGGGATACCCGCCGCGTTCAATACCCGGGCGTACACATCACCCCAGCCGGTCAGGCTGCGGAGCAGAATCACAATATCCCCATAGCGCACTGATCTAAAAGCTCCGGCATCCCGATCCCAGACTTTTCCCTCCGCCATGACCCGGCGGATGCATTCGGCTGCCGCATGGGCTTCCAGTTCCCGGTCGGTCAGCTCGGCCTGGTCCGTGTCCTCTGTCTCGGGCAGGGAATCCTTGTTTTTCTCTAACAATAACAGTTCTGGCACGTTAATTCCACTCTCCGGCTCCGGCATCTCCGCTCCCAGATACAACGCTGCCGCGCTGTCATAGGTGATGCCGCCCACGGCTTCCGTCATCAGCTTCTCGAAGACATCGTTCGTCCCCTCCAGCACCTCTCTCCGACTTCTGAAATTCTTATGCAAATCAATCCGAATCTCCGCCGCCTCATCACTCTGCGGATAAGTATGATACTTCTCCATAAACAGCTCCGGCCTGGCCAGACGAAACCGGTAGATGCTCTGCTTCACGTCACCCACCATGAACACATTGGGAATGCCCTGTCCGCGGCTTACGCTGTTTAGAATAATCTCCTGAATCAGGTTACTGTCCTGGTACTCGTCAATCATAATCTGTGCGTACCGGGCAGACAGCTCCCGCGCCGCGTCGGTCGGCACAATCTTCATCCTGCTATCCTCTCCGGTCTCCACATCCTCCACCAGAATCTCCAGTGCCAGATGCTCCAGATCCGGAAAATCCGCCAGATTTTTAAGCCGCTTCTTCTCCTGATACCGATCTGCGAATTCCGCCGTCAGGGAAAGCAGCACCGCCGTCGTCGGAGCCGCCTTCTGAATTACATCCAGTACACCGGTAAGGGGCAGATTGAAAAACTTCTCTTTCAGATCCTTCAGGCTCTTTTTCATACTCTCCCGAAAGGCCTTAATCTGATTCTTCCGTTCTTCTTCCACATTCGGATCCTTCTTTGTGGAAAGCCGCGCAAAGGAAAGATCCGTCAACCGCTCCCGGATGTTTTCATAACCACGGCAGCCGAGAAGCTCCTGCACCTGAAGCAAATCCGCCTGTACCGCATCCTCATACATATAAGGTCCACCAGGCAGATGGCAGATATCCAGCATTCTCCGAATTTCCTGTTCCAGATCCGCAAATGTCCGGTTTACATAATTCATCAAAAACTGCATCCAGGGACTACGATCCAGCTCTTCCTCCGTCTGCGCCCTATAAGGCTCCATACACTCCGCAAGCCATCGCTTCGGGTAGGGATAGCTCACCGCAAACTCATAGAGCTGCAAAATCAGATTTTCAATGGCCACATCGCTCTTTCCGGTGGCATAGACCTCCACAAATTCCGTGAATCTTGCCCGTTCTTCCGGATCCTCGGCGCCGTAATGCTCCTCCAGAAGCTCCTGCACCACATCACCTTTCAATAGCTTCAGCTCGCCCTCGTCCCCGATACGGAACGCCGGATCCAGATCAATCTGATGAAAATAATTTCGAATCACATACTGGCAGAAGCTGTCAATGGTGGTAATCTGCGCGCTGTGAATCAACGTCTGCTGCTTCTGCAGATGTTCATTTTCCGGATCCGCCTCCAGCCGTTTCTCCAGAGCCAGCCCCACACGCTCCCGCATCTCCGCCGCAGCGGCTTTCGTAAAGGTCACCACCAGAAGCCGGTCCACATCCAGCGGTTTTTCGTCCTCGCCCTCTCCGCAGACCAGAGAAAGAATCCGTTCCACCAGAACCGCCGTCTTACCGGAACCGGCAGCCGCAGAAACCAGCACATTTTTATTTCTCACATCAATGACTTTTTTCTGTTCCTCGGTCCATCTGACGCTCACAGTTCTTCCTCCTTTATCCGCTTCCAGATTTCATCATCCCCGAAAATAGGCAGTCTCCGCCTGTGAAAGCCCCCGGTCTTGCTGTCCAGCCCACAGACGCCGCTGTAGGCGCAGTAATCGCAGGCCGTCTTCCCCTTCAGTTCGTATGGATTCACGTCCATCCGGCCATCCAGCACCTCTGAGCCAATCTTCCGGATTTTTCGGTTGACATAACGTGAAAGTGCCGCGAACTGTTCGCCGCTGGCCACCGGAGAACCGGCACGCAGGGAACCATCTTTATTATAAGCAATGGGCAGCACCTGTGACCGTCCCGGCATAGACTGATCGAGGCGCTTAATAATCTCCGGATCCCCATTGATAAGCCCATTTGGTTTCAGCTTCTCCAGTACCCGGGCTGTCACATCCGCTTCCTCTCCATCCGTATCCAGTACCGGATCCTGTATCTGATAATACAGTACGCCAGCCGGGAGTACCTCTTTGTCAGGATGCTCCTTCTTCATCAGCTCCATGGCCGCGTTCAGATAAATCACCAGCTGCAGCTGCAGTCCATGGTACAGCGCCAACAGCTGAAACGACGTAGTTCCGGACTTATAATCAATGACCTTTACATACACATGCTCCGCATCCTCGCAGGTATCCACCCGGTCGATCCGTCCCCGGAGCTTCAACTGCTCCTCCGGAGATAATTCGATATTGATGGCTTCCAGATCCGACACGCCGGAAAATGAAATCTCATAATTTTCCGGTGTAAACATCCCTTTTCGAATCTGCTCCCCAAGCGCCCAGACCGTCCGTTTCAGAATCCGGGCCATCCGACGAATCATATAGCTGTTGCGGGCCGTGCTGTTCAGCACCGTATTGCCATAATCTACGGTCAGCGAAGCCAGGCACTCCTCCACCCATTCGTCCGCCACCTCCTGGGGCAGGGTCCTCCAGGTATAGTCGCTGGCATCCAGCTTCTTCGAAAATGCCTCCAGCGTCTCATGAAAAATATTTCCCATGTCCACCGGCGCAAACTCGTACTGCTCCCGCTCGGACAGCTTCAGGCCATACATGAGGAAATGAGCGTAAGCACAGGCTGCGTATTGCTCCAGTCGGGTCACACTGTTCTCCAGCACCGTCCCGTACAGTGCATGGGCCACAGCCTTGCCGAGCCGCGTGTCCTGATGAGCCGAAAAGGCTCCGTCCAGAAGCTGTGCCAGCTTCTCCTCATACTGTTCCTGCCTGGCATACCAGCGGTACAGCTCGTAGAACTGCGCGCTGCCCCGGCCTTCACGGTATTCCTTCAACCCTTGAATCAACAGACGCACGCCTTCCCGTTCCGTTCGCGGAAGTCCGTTTTCCCGCTGCACCGTCTCCTGCTTTAATTCCAGTTCCGGGAATAACCGTTTCATCACATTCATCAGATAGGACGGACGAAGCGCCTTGCCGCCGCTGTCCAGCATCGTACAGGAAAGATAAAGCTGGTCCGATGGCTTCGTCAGATTCAGATACAGATAAAACCGCTGAATATAGCCCTGCTCCCGGGCTGTCGGAGCCAGCTCCATACCGGATATCCGAAGCTGTTCCCGCTCCATATCCGATAACAGACCTGCCCGGGACATATTCTTTGGAACGCTGCCCTCATTGACGCCCAGGAAAAAGAGTACCTTAACGTCTTTCAGACGGGTACGCTCCATATCTCCGGCCATGACCTGATCGACTCCGGGCGGGATCACGCCGACCCTGACCTCCGCAAAACCGGCCTCCAAAATCTCCGTATACTCCCGAATGGTCAGTTCTTCCTCACCCAGCAGATCCACCAGCTTATCCAGCAAATCCATCAGGATTCCGTATATCTGATGATACTCCTTGGCCAGCACCTGGTTATTCTCCCGTTTAAAACGTTCCTCAAAGACCGCCAGTCTGCCCTGAATTCCTTTTTTCGCAATCAACTCATAGAGCGCTGTCGTCCTTGCCGCCGCTGTCCAGCATCGTACAGGAAAGATAAAGCTGGTCCGATGGCTTCGTCAGATTCAGATACAGATAAAACCGCTGAATATAGCCCTGCTCCCGGGCTGTCGGAGCCAGCTCCATACCGGATATCCGAAGCTGTTCCCGCTCCATATCCGATAACAGACCTGCCCGGGACATATTCTTTGGAACGCTGCCCTCATTGACGCCCAGGAAAAAGAGTACCTTAACGTCTTTCAGACGGGTACGCTCCATATCTCCGGCCATGACCTGATCGACTCCGGGCGGGATCACGCCGACCCTGACCTCCGCAAAACCGGCCTCCAAAATCTCCGTATACTCCCGAATGGTCAGTTCTTCCTCACCCAGCAGATCCACCAGCTTATCCAGCAAATCCATCAGGATTCCGTATATCTGATGATACTCCTTGGCCAGCACCTGGTTATTCTCCCGTTTAAAACGTTCCTCAAAGACCGCCAGTCTGCCCTGAATTCCTTTTTTCGCAATCAACTCATAGAGCGCTGTCGTCCTTGCCGCCGCTGTCCAGCATCGTACAGGAAAGATAAAGCTGGTCCGATGGCTTCGTCAGATTCAGATACAGATAA
>NZ_JBOKYU010000056.1:0-12876 GCF_051972735.1 Laedolimicola sp.
TGGATGCGCTGAAAACATGCGCAAACAGAGGAAACCCCCTACGGGGATACCTGGATGCGCTGAAAACATGCGCAAACCGAGGAAAGGGCGGAGTGTATGAAACCATTTATCATGACGGCTGATAAGGCCATGAAGAAACTGAAGGACGGCAATAAAAAGTACCTGGACTCCGAGACCGGAAAGGGCAATATCTCCAGAGCGCTGCGCTTGTATACCAAAGAGCACGGCCAGCATCCCTACGCGATCGTTGTCACCTGTTCCGATTCGCGGGTGATTCCCGAAAGCATCTTCTCGGCAGGCATCGGCGACCTGTTTGTGATTCGGGTAGCCGGAAATGTCATTGACGACCATCAGCTGGGCAGCATTGAATATGCAGCCAGCCATCTGGGAAGTCCTCTTATCGTCGTGCTGGGCCACACCTGTTGCGGCGCGGTGGACGCGGCGATTCATCACGATCCGGAAGGCTATATCAAGTTCATTACCGACGAGATTAAGCTGGCCATCGGCGACGAGAAGGATGATTTCAAAGCCTGCTGTCTGAATGTCCGGCGCAGTATGGCGCTCATTGAGCACAGCCTGGATATCGCGAAAATGGAAGAGAAAGGAATGCAGGTGGTCGGCGCGGTTTACCACATCGAGGATGGCCGGGTAGAATTCCTTTAGAGAAATCTGTAAAAAATTAAAAAAGAAGAAAGAGTCTAAAAGAACTGTGAAAGCCATTGACATTGACAGGATGCATGGTAAGATTAAATACTAAGCAGCACTGTGAGGAAAATGAATTCGCGAAGCCGTGAAGCATAAAGGAGTGAGCGAATGTTCGGATATATAGAATGTAATCGTTCGAAGCTTTCAAAGGAAGAGCAGGAACGCTACCAGAGCGTCTACTGTGGACTCTGCAGAAATTTGAAAATGAGATATGGGGAACTGGAGCGGATGAGCTTAAGCTACGATATGACTTTTGTGATTCTGTTCCTTTCTTCTTTGTATGAGCCGAAAGAGAAGACGACGGATTTCCGCTGCGGCATCCATCCGTTGCGGCCCCGCAGCGGCGTGGAGAACCGTTTTACGGAATACGCGGCGGATATGACCGTGGCCCTGGCTTATTATAAGGCACTGGATGACTGGAAGGATGAAAAAAAGGCCGGAAAACGCTGGTATGGTGATAAGCTGAAAAAGGCCTATGACGAAGTGGAAAAGGCTTACCCCCGTCAGTGCAAGGCCATCACAGACAGTCTCCAGGAGCTGGATTTCATCGAGCAGGCGCCGGGCGCCAATGCAGATCAGGCCATCAACTGTTCCGGCAAGATGCTCTCGGAGCTCTTTGTGTACGAGGAGGATTTCTGGAGCAACAGTCTCAGGGTCTTCGGCTACGAGCTGGGTCGCTTCATCTATCTGATGGATGCGACTATGGATTATAAAAAGGACATGAAAACGGGTAACTATAACCCTCTTTTTGAGATGAAGAAAAAACCGGAAGAGATGGAACCGGTGTTGGGGCTTCCGTTGGGTAATGCCATGGAGGTCTTTGAAAAGCTGCCGCTGGTGCAGGACGAACACCTGCTCCGCGATATCCTCTACGGCGGCATCTGGCAGCAGTATTACGCGAAAATACGTGGAAAGGAGAAAACGGATGGTTGACGATCCATACAGAGTACTTGGGGTGTCCCGGGACGCCACCAGGGAAGAGATAAAAAAAGCCTATCGTCAGAAGGCAAAATTATACCATCCTGATCTTCATCCGGACGATCCGCAGGCAGCGGAGAAAATGAACGAGCTTAACGAGGCCTACGATATGCTGAATAACCCGGAGAAATACCGGAGACAGCAGCAGAGCTATGGCGGCTATGGGCAGAGCAGCTATGGCGGAGCAGGCAGTTACGGGCAGAATCCTTTTGGAAACGGTCCCTTTGGCAGCGGTCCGTATGGAAATAGTGGAAATGGCACTTATGGCAGCGGCCCTTACGGCGGTTTCGGAAGCTTCGAGGATTTCTTCGGTTTCTGGGGGATGCGCATGGGACCGGAGCGCCCCCGGCAGGTCTGCACCGACAGCGAAACCATGCGTCAGGCCATAGACTTCATCAATATGGGAAAATACCAGTTCGCGGATTCGGTGCTGAACGGTATGCCCGGCGCTGAGCGGAACGCCCGATGGTACTATTTAAGCTCCCTGGCCAACTATGGTCTGAATAATCAGATGCTGGCGGTGGCACAGATTCAGAAAGCATTGCAGTTAGAGCCGAATAACCCGCTTTATCAGCGGACACTCCAGAGCTTCCGTTATGCGGAAAATGTATATAGCCAGAACAGTCAGTCCTATCAGCGGCAGGCGGAAGGCATGGATAAGCTGTGCAGGAGCTTCTGTCTGGCGCAGCTGTTCTGTATGTTCTGCAGATGCTAAGCAGAGTGTGAAAATAAAAGAGATTCGTTCTTTCCACATATAATAATAGAAGAACGCCTCTCTTTTTTTAATGCTTAGAAAACTGAAATCAAATATAAATAGAATCAAAGAATCGGCGTGGCAGGTGAAATTTTAAACTTGGAACGCCAGAGGCTTTATTACAGCTTCACAAAAATAGCTTCATGATGCACCGCCGGCAGAAACTTCTCCAGCATATCCTCCGTCTTCATCCGCAGACTGGACGTATTGATGCAGGGATGGCAGCCAAATTCCTCATGGGCGGCCACGTCCTCATCGATGATGAGCTGTACCTGATTGTGCGGGTCATTCATCAAGGCCATAACCGTGGCGGATCCCGGCGTCACATTCAGCAGTTTCTCCATATACTCCGCCGGGGCAAAGGAGAGGCGGGAAGAACCGATCTGTTTGGACAGGTCTTTGGTCTTGAACTGCTTATCCCCGGGCATCAGCAGCAGGTAGAATTTCGTTTTTTGGGCGTTGCAAAGCACCAGATTTTTACAGATCTCAATACCGAGAAGCTGATCCACACCCTGACATTCCTCGATGGTCATGGCTACTCCATGATCCACACGGGTGTAGGGAATCTGAAGTTCATCCAGCAGGTCATAGACAGCCATTTCCTTTTCCAGACGGCCCTCCGGGCTGACGGGACGGCCGGTGTAAACCTGCGGGTCAATATAAATGCTACTCATAATGATTCCTCCTTTGAAATTTTAAATATTACAGAGGCTTCGAATGGGCATCCCATGAAACATAATCTGGAATGTAAAAGAAACCTTAGCATTTAGACAGAAACACAGCGGCCGGAACCTCCAGCCGCCATTGACTTTGTAAAAAGCTATTTAGTTTCCCAGCGTCCGCTTGCGCCGCAGGGCAGCACCAGTCCGGATGCGGTTACGGGCAGCCCTACCTCCTGGGAATCGACAGTACCGTTATATTTCTTCAGCTCTGTGGCGATCATATAAGTCAGCACCGCCGGGGCCAGTCCGGTGGTATAGGAATTTACCAGGAAAAACAGCGGCTCATCGCTCAAAAGCTGGGCGCAGAGACGGATCAGCGGGTGAATGGCCTCTTCAATTTTCCAGATTTCTCCTTTTGGGCCTCTGCCGTAAGAGGGAGGGTCCATGATGATGCCGTCATAATGATTTCCACGGCGAATTTCACGTTCCACGAACTTCACACAGTCGTCCACAATCCAGCGGATAGGAGCCTCACCCAGTCCGGAAGAACGGGCGTTTTCCTTTGCCCAGCCTACCATGCCCTTGGAAGCGTCCACATGGGTGACAGAAGCTCCGGAGGCAGCGGCGGCCAGTGTGGCTCCGCCGGTGTAGGCGAAGAGATTCAGTACCTTTACGGGACGTCCGGCATTGCGGATTTTTTCACCGAACCAGTCCCAGTTGGCAGCCTGCTCGGGGAAGAGGCCTGTATGCTTGAAGCTGAAGGGCTTCAGATTGAATGTTAAGGTATTCTTGCCCTGGCAGAGGGGATACTGGATGGTCCATTGCTCCGGCAGGTCGAAGAATTCCCACTCGCCGCCGCCCTTTTTGCTGCGGTGGTAATGGCCGTTCATGCGCTTCCAGCCAGGCAGCTTTCGCTCCGTATCCCAGATGACCTGGGGATCCGGCCGCACCAGCAGGTAATCGCCCCAGCGCTCCAGCTTTTCTCCTTTCGAAGTATCCAGTATCTCATAATCGGTCCAGTTATCTGCGATCCACATGACAATCTCCTTTGGTCTTTAAAAATAAGCGGAAAATACTGTCCACCACCATGATGGACAGGGCGATCATTCCCGCCACAATCAGTGTCTGAATAATATAATAGGAAGTCATTCCGTCGGAACGGATGACAGAGTGGGCGATGCGGAACATGCCCGCGCCCGGCACCAGCGGTAAGATGCCCGGGATGACGAAAATCGTGACCGGAGCCTTCAGGACCCTTGCGAAAATCTGGCCGCAGAGGGAGACGAGACAGCCGGACAGAAAGGTGGACATGGCCACAGACAGATTGATTCCGATGAGAAACAGATAGATCCACCAGCCCACCGCGCCGGTGAAACCGGCCCAGATGATATATTTGCGCGGTACGTGCAGCAGAAAAGAAAAGGCCACAACGGAAAAAAACGCGCCGATAACCTGTATCAGCATAAAACCTCCTTACTGAATGAAACGAAGTCCGATGACAATACCCATAGCTACAGAGGCGGCGACCACAAAGGCCTCCATCATCCGGGCGGAGCCGGAGATATAATCCCCGTGCAGGGTGTCAAAGACCGCGTTGGTGATGGCTACGCCGGGAACCAGGGGCATAATGGCCGCGATGATGATGGAATCCAGGTTCCCTATAATAGGAAGAAACTTCAGAAGTCCGCCTGCGAACAGTGAGATTACCACAGCGCTCAGCAGGATTCCGAAGAAGGAGGGCAGCTTCATGCAGCTGCACAGATACAGGCAGATGGCCATGAAAAATCCGGCCACACCCGCCACAAAGGCCTCCTGCCAGGTTCCGCCGTAGGTCAGTGCAAAGGCCGCGGCCACGCCTGCGTTGGCCAGCAGAAAAGCCTGGGGCGGATGCGGTTCCTTTTTCAGCTTTTTAATCTTCCGGAAGGCTTCCTCCAGTTCCAGCTCCCCGCCGCAGAGTCCTCTGGAAATACTGTTAATTTCGTCGATGATACTCAGGTTCGTGCCACGGCTGTGAATCCGGCGGGTCACCGTCATGGACTGGATGGACGGGTCGTCCAGAGTGACCAGAAATCCGGTCACCATCACGAAGGCCTCGGCGGTCTTCAGTCCCGACAGCTCCAGCATCCGCTGCATGGTATCCTCCACCCGGTAAGTCTCAGCCCCGTTGGCCAGCATCAGCTCCCCCGCCATGACGGCGGTGTCGAGCAAAAGTTTGTAATCCATTTGTCTGATTTCCTTATACCTGATTTTGTATTGAGAATAATCTATGCCCATTATACCTATGTAAGAGAAGCGGGTCAAGGAAAGTATGGACAGAAAGAGAAATAATTCCTGTTTCCGAAAGGACAGGCTGAATTACCGGAAGACAAAAAATGGAAAAATCTTGACAGATATAGAGGAATCAAGTAAAATAAACGGGCATAGTGTTGTCAGTCGCGTACGGCGGCTGATAAAGAATAGAGAATCATGTGGAAATCATGGACGGTACCGCCACTGTATACATAAAGAACGATCCTTAGATGAAAGTCCGCCATTGGGGTAAACCTGAGAAGGCGAGGAGAGTTCGCTGGGCTTCTTCCCTGAATATGTGAGTCAGGAGAACTGCTATGCAGCAACCTTAGCGAACGATCTATTTGCGAAGGCTTATTTCCCATGTAAAATCGGTCATGGATGCAAAAGTATCCATGGCTTTTTTATTGCTGAAACGGAGGAAAACAGTGAAAAAGAACAGGCTCGTATCCAGACTTATCCAGATGTGCGTAGTGCTGATAGGCATTTCCTTTCTGACCTTTTTATTAACATACCTTGCGCCGGGCGATCCGGCCACAGCTATGTATGATTCCCTGGGAATTACCCCGAGTCCGGAAATGCTGGAGCAGGCCAGGCAGTCCATGGGACTGGACAAACCCTTTTTACAGCAATATGTGGACTGGATAGGCGGTATTTTTCACGGAGATTTTGGAACCTCCTTCAGTAAAAGCGCCCCGGTACTGGAGCTGCTGATGAAAAGGCTGCCGGCAACGTTCCGGCTGGCCCTGTTTTCCCTGGGGCTGATGTTAATTGTTTCGGTTCCCCTTGGAATTCTTTCAGCGGTCAGACAGGACGGGATAGCGGATTATATCGTTCGCTTTCTTTCTTTCCTGGGTATTTCACTTCCGGGCTTCCTGATTGGCCTGATCTTATTATATGTCTTCGCTTTGAAGCTGGGACTGGTAAAGGTGGCGAGCAGCTCCGTCGGAATGGAACAGATGCTGCTGCCGGGGATTACGCTGGCCATTGCCATGGCCTCCAAATATTCCAGACAGGTGCGCACGGCGGTATTGGAGGAGCTGCACCAGGATTACGTGACAGGCGCGAGAGCCCGGGGAATGAATCAGTGGGAAATACTGTTCCGCCAGGTTCTTCCCAACGCCATGCTCCCGCTGGTTACCATGCTGGGGCTATCCTTTGGATCGCTTCTCGGAGGAACCTCGGTGGTGGAGATTATTTTTTCCTATCCGGGACTGGGTATCCTGGCGGTGGGAGCGGTGAAAGCGCGGGATTATCCGTTGATCCAGGGCTTCGTATTGTGGATAGCCCTGATCTATATGGTGGTAAACCTGTTGGTGGATATATCCTATCATTACATTGATCCGAGGACCAGGGAGGGGGAGAACGGATGAAAAAGAATACAAGATTTGCGGTGCTTTCCATTCTGGTTTTCCTTATTCTGGCAGTGGCGTTCCTGGCGGACAAAATCGTTCCCTACGATCCGTTGAGCGCGTCACTGAGCGACGCATTCCAGGCGCCCGGAAAAGATCACTATTTCGGAACCGACGCGCTGGGGCGGGACGTGTTCTCCCGGGTGATCTGCGGGGCGACCACCAGTGTATACAGCGTACTGATTCTGGTGGCGGTAATCCTGGTTGTGGGTACCTTTCTTGGAATCATAGCCGGGTATTTCGGCGGAGTGGCAGACGCGGTAATCATGAGAGTGGGCGATATGATGATCGCCTTCCCGGATCTGATTCTGGCCATGGCAATCGCGGGAATTCTCGGGCCAAGCCTGAAAAATTCCATGATTGCAATCGCGGCGGTAAGCTGGACCAGATATGCCAGACTATCCAGAAGCCTGGTGCTGAAGATACGGAACAGGACTTATATATCCGCGGCGGAAATCTCAGGATCCAGACACAGCAGAATCCTGATGAGATATATGCTGCCCAACGCGCTTCCTACGATGATCATTACGGCAGCGACGGATATCGGCACCATCATGCTGTCGCTGGCAAGCCTGTCCTTCCTTGGCTTTGGAATCCAGCCCCCCACACCGGAATGGGGATATATGCTGAGCGAGGGAAGAACCTATATACTGAGCAGCCCGTGGCTGCTGTTTTGTCCGGGACTTGCGGTCTTTATTACGGTAGTCATCTTTAATCTCTGGGGTGACTGTATTAGAGATATGATAGATCCAAATGCAACAGAAAAACGAAGAAAGAAGAGGAGAAAGAGAAGATGAACGGAAAAAAACTGATTGCCCTTGCCCTTAGCCTGTGCCTTGCGGGCAGTATCACAGCATGCGGCGGCAGCGCAGGAACAGAGCAGAAAGCAGTGTCAGACGGAGGAAGCGCGAAAACACAGCTAAATGTGGCGACAGAGTTGACCAGCGCAACCCTGGATCCGGCAGATGACTGGAACAGCTGGTTTGTAATGCGCTGGGGCGCGCTGGAAACCCTGACCCGTTTTGAGGACGACGGCACCGTGTCGCCGTGGCTGGCAGAAGACTGGTCTGTAGCGGACGATCAGCTGACCTGGACCATAAAGCTGAAAGAAAATGTAACCTTCTCCAATGGAGAATCGATGACGGCGACAAAGGTTCAGGAATCCCTGGAGAGATTATTTGAGGTGACAGATCCCAATAAGGGCGGAAATGGAAACCCCTGGAATTATTTCACATATGACAGTATCAGCGCAGACGATGAAGCCTGGACTGTGACGATTGTAACAAGTGAGCCGACCGTAGACCTGCCGGGCTGCCTTGCGTATCCCTGGTATGGCATTATCGATGTGGCTGGCTCTGCGGATCGCGATATCGCTGCGGACGGACCGATTTGTACAGGACCCTATTGCTTTGTATCCAACGATCCGGAGCATGATATCCAGCTGGTAAAAAATGACAATTACTGGGACGGTGAAGTACCCTTTGAGACAGTCAATGTCATGAAGCTTGGGGAGGCTTCTGCCCGCGCAATGGCCCTGCAGGACGGTTCTGCAGACATGGGAATCAACATTGCGGCGTCTGACAGAGCGGTTCTGGAGAATGCGGATACCTATCAGATTGACGTCACCGGTGGAAACCGTGTGTGCAACTGGTTTATCAATTTTGACGGAGTGCTGGGCAATGATACCCTGAGAAAAGCGGTGATGACGGCAATTGACGGTCAGACCGTGTGCGATGTATCCACAGGCGGCTCCTATACTTACACCAATAATACGCCGGTACCCGGCTATGATTTGGATAACCCGTACAGCTACGATCCGGAGGCAGCTAAGACTATGCTGGACGAGGCCGGTATCGTAGACGGCGATGGAGACGGATACCGCGAACTGGACGGCAAAAATATCGACATCAGTATTGTAGCGACAACCAGCCGTCAGCAGGACGTAATTGCGCAAGCGTATGGGGTCCAGCTGGAAGCAATCGGAATCAAGAGCACCATTTCCATGCCGGAAAATGTAGTAGACCTGCGGGTATCCCAGGGCTTTGATCTGATGTTCAACAATGAAGTAACCACACCTACCGGAGATCCGGAGAACTTCCTGAAGCACTGGTACGGAAAGATTACCGATACAAGCTTTAATTACGGAAATTATCATAATGAAGAATACGACGCGCTGTATGAACAGCTGATCGGCGAATTTGATACGGAAAAGCGGACGGAAATTTTTACACAGATGCAGGAAATCCTGATGGAGGACGTGGCGACCATCTGCAGCGGCGCCTATAATTTCAATCTCTGCTCCGCAGCTTCTGTAGAAGGCGTTCACAGCTATGTGTGCGACTACTACTGGGTAACAAAGGATATCACACCGGCGTCATAAATAAGAAGAATAAATAGAAAAGGGGACTTTCCCATGCTGGATATAGAGAACATAACAGTTGCATATCATGGACAGCCGTTTTTGCGTGATTTCTCCCTGCATATGAAAAGAGGAGAAATTATCAGCCTGGTAGGTGAAAGCGGAAGCGGAAAGACTACGGCGATACGTTCCATTCTGGGACTTCTGCCACAGGAAGGAGAGCTGGTATCCGGCGATATTTTGTTTGAGGGAAAGTCTCTTCCTAAATACAGCGAAAAGGAAATGCAGAAGCTCCGGGGATCTAGGATATCTATGATTTTCCAGGATTCCGGAGCTATGCTGAATCCGATACGTAAAATCGGCTCGCAGTATATAGAATATATTCAGAAGCATGAAAGGCTGGGCCATAAAGCGGCGGAAGAAAAGGCGGTGGCCATGCTGGAAGCCATGCGGCTGTCGGAGCCGGAGCGCATTATGAAGAGCTACGGCTTCCAGCTGTCCGGCGGTATGCGTCAGAGGGTCGGAATTGCCATTGCCATGACCTTTGAACCGGAGCTGCTGCTGGCTGACGAGCCCACAGCTGCCCTGGACGTGACGACACAGGCGCAGATCGTGCGTCAGATGATGGAGCTGCGGAAAAATCACGGAACCTCCATTATCCTGGTAACCCATAATCTGGGCGTGGCGGCATATATGTCAGATCGGATTGTGGTTATGCAGAATGGAAGGATTGTGGAAGAGGGAGACCGGAAGACAATACTGGAGCAGCCGGGCTGCGCATACACCAGAAAACTGCTGGCTGCGGTTCCGAATATGTATGGAGAAGGCTATGTGTAAGGAAAAAACACCAATTTTGGAGACTCGTCATTTAAATAAGGTATTTACAGCCCCCGACGGACGCCCTTTGTACGCAAACAACGATATATCTTTGAAATTTTATGAAGGCGAGACCCTGGGAATTGCCGGGGAAAGCGGATGCGGCAAGAGTACGCTGGTGCGCGTGCTGTCGCTGCTTGAGCCACCCACCGATGGGGAACTTCTCCTGTTCGGCGAAAATGTCGCGGATTGGAAGGGGGAGAGAAAGCGGAAAATGCGCCGTCATATTCAGATGGTATTTCAGGATCCGACGGACTCATTTTCTCCCAGAATGAAGGTAAAGGATATTTTGTGCGAACCGCTGGAAAATTATGGACTGATAAAACCGTCGGAAAAAGCAGCGAAGGCGCGGGAGCTTCTGAAGATGGTGGAGCTTCCGGAGGAATTTGCAGAGCGGTATCCGCACAGTATGTCAGGCGGCCAGAAGCAACGTGTGGCGATTGCGCGCGCATTGGCCCTGGAGCCGGAGGTCCTGATTTGCGATGAAGCCACATCGGCGCTGGACGTATCGGTTCAGAAAAGTATCGTGGAGCTGTTGGTAAAGCTTCAGAGAGAGAAGCATACGTCGATTATTTTCATCTGTCATGACGTGGCGCTGATCCGCTCCGTCTCCCACAGAACGGCAATTATGTATCTGGGCTTTGTGGTGGAGCTTGCGGAAGGAAAGAAGCTGGGCCGCGGCGTCTGCCACCCCTATACAGAGGCGTTAAAAAGTGCGGTATTTTCTCTGGATATGGATTTTGAAAAAGAGATAGAAAGCCTGGATTCCGAGATTCCAAGCCCCTTGGAGCGTCCGACAGGCTGTCCGTTTCGGAACCGCTGTGAAAAATGCATGGAGATTTGCGCTGCAGAGAGGCCGCAGCTCCGGGAGGTGGAGAAAGGACATTGGATTGCCTGTCATCTGTATGCATGACAAGAAAGAGAGGACCATACCATGTGGAAGATTGCAGGATTTTCTTTACAGCCGGGAGAAAAAAGAAGAGTGACGATAGAAATCCCGGTGGAAGAAGCAGGAGAGGAAAAAATGTATCCGATGCCGGCGACATTGATTTGCGGCTGCGGAAAAGGAAAGACCGTTCTGATTACAGCGGGAATCCATGCGGGAGAATACCCGGCTATTCCCGCCGTGATACGGGCGGCAGGGGAGATTCAGCCGGAGGAGCTGAACGGAAACCTGATTTTTATTCACTGCGTCAATACCAGCGGATTTTTTAAGAGAACCTTTGGCCTGATTCCGGAGGACGATTTCAATCTGAACGGACAGTATCCGGGAAAAGAGGGCGGAACCACGGGAGAACGGATTGCGGATTATTTTGTGCGTAATTTTTTCGATGAGATTGATTTTATGATGGATATGCATTCCGGGGGGCAGCAGGAGCCCCTGACGCCCTGTCTCTTCTATCCGCTGGCGGAGGCTGTGACGGAGGAAGCGCTGGCTGCGGCGCGCGCCCTGGATATCCCGTGGCTGATAGCTTCGACGGCTACGGCGGGGCAGTATTCTTACGCCGCGAATTATCATAAGGTTCCCGGACTTCTGGTAGAACGGGGATATGGCGGATTCTGCAAAAAGGAGTGGGTAGACGCTTATTACAGAGATATTTTCCTGCTTTTGAAGCATTTGGAAATGTATGGTGATGTTGAAACAGAGGAACAGGTGTGTAAAAAAACGGTAGTTCCCAGAACCATCTATCTTACCTCGGATACGAAGGGAATCTGGCATACGGATCTCCATGAAAATGTGGAAGTGGCCCGGGGAGAGCTTCTGGGATACTGTACGGATTTTTACGGAGAAGTAATCAAGAAGTATTACGCGGAAGAGGATGGGGTTGTCTTCTATTATAATACAGGTTTATCTGTGGAAGAAGGCACAGCCCTGGTCGCGTATGGAATAAGGGAGTATATGATAGCAGATGAGGCAGGCTGAGCGGGGAGATTTAACACAGGGAGCCATTGGCAGAGGAATGCTTTTATTTGCGCTGCCGTTTCTGGGGAGCAGCCTGATTCAGCAGCTGTATAATACCGTCGATCTGATTTTTGTGGGAAGGCTTCTGGGCACGGACGCGGCGGCAGCCGTCGGCGCGGGAAGTCTTCTGATTACCCTGGTTCTGGGCTTCTTTACCGGAATGAGCGTGGGAGTAAGCGTGTCGGTATCCCATGCGTACGGAGCAGGAAATCAGAAAGAACTGCATGATCTGATTCATTGCGCGGCGGGACTGGCGCTGACGGCTTCTGCCCTGCTGATTCTGTTCGGGATATTTCTCACGCCGGCTATGCTGCGTCTGATGAATACGCCGGAAGATATTATGGATCTGGCCGTTGCCTACATCAGAATTTATTTTCTCAGTATGCTCCCCATGGTTTTTTACAATATCGGTTCCGGAATCTTAAGAGCCTTCGGGAATTCGCGCTCGCCGATGAATTATCAGCTGATAGGCGGAATTGCCAATGTGGCGGGAAACGCGTTCTTCCTGTGCGTGCTGCACATGGGAGTGGAAGGAGTGGCGCTGGCCTCCCTGGTATCGCAGATGATGGCGGCTGTATTTACGGTAGGCCATCTAATGAAGCCGGATTTCGAATGCCGGTTACGGATCAGTGATATTGCGCTTAAGAAGCAGGTCTGCGGGAGAATCCTGAAAATCGGGATTCCGGCGGCGATTCAGTCTATGGTGATTACGCTGAGCAACCTGATTGTCCAGGCGCAGATCAACAGCCTCGGAATCGTAAGCATTGCGGCCTTCACTGCTTATTTTAAGGTGGAAAATTTTGTATATCTTCCCATCATGGCGTTTGGACAGGCCAACACAACGTTCTGCGGACAGAATTACGGAGCGGGAAAATGGC
>NZ_JBOKYU010000057.1:0-12529 GCF_051972735.1 Laedolimicola sp.
TTCAGTTATCAAGGTTCGTTTCGTTGTCTTTGTCGTTCCTTACCGAAGCGACTTGACTATCTTATCACATTCATTCTCGCTTGTCAAGAACTTTTTTAACTTTTTTGAAGAAGTTTTTGAAGTTCTTTGATTCGCTTTGAAGTGAACCGCTGTCCCTCGCGACAGCTTCTATACTTTATCACGGGTGCAAGAGAATGTCAACACCTTTTTTTAAAATTTTTAATATTTTTTCTACAGAAGGTACAATTCCCGGCTCCACAGATGAAAAAAGCCTGTTTTTCCTTGATTTTAAGCCATTTTTACAAGCTCAGCCAATTCAGGAGCAGATTGTTGCGGTAGAGCCAGGACAGGATACTGCTCTGGGCAGTCATTTTTAGGAGCTGGCCGCCGACACTGGTGGACGCACATACGGTGATGACCACAAAGAATATCCAGACCAGCACCACGCCCTCCGCGAAGCCCAGGAGCAGACCGGCAGTTTTGTTGAGGCCGTGGAGGATCGGTAGGTGGGACACAATGCCAAGGGAGAATACGATACCGCGGATCAGAACGCCTGCCAGAAGCAGTGCAATCAGGAAGGCGGCCCAGCGCAGGATCTCGTCTGCCAGATAACCGCTTACCGCATTTTCCATACCGAGAACGCGAAGCGCGTCAAGTAATTCCATGTCGCTTCCTTCTATGCTATTCTGAAGGAAGCCGTACAGACCGGTGCTTTCTTTCAGGAAGACATGAAGATAGGGCGATACCACCGAGGTGATAATCAGGGTCAGCGCCAGGCTCAGCACGCCTACGATTTTGCGGATGAAGCCTTTGTGGTGTCCGTCCCATGCGGATAATATGATAAATAAGCCTACTGCGGGCAGTAACCAGTTCATAATATTTCTCCTTTGTTATGATAGCAGAGCGCCCCGGCATCTGTTTTTGCCGAGGCTCTTTTACTTTTCTTTATGACTATTACCGTAAGCGGATGGTTTCCGTCCGGTCTGAGAATACCAGGACGAATTTATTCCGTCCATTTCCCTTATATAGATCCGCAATGACGCTGTCGAAAGAGCCCTTGTATTTCAGGACACCCTTTTCGCTGTAGATCTCGCATTCATTTTCATTATATAAAATCAGATATTTGCCAGACAGTTTTACCTGACTGTATTCCAGGTCCGTCTTCCGGAACAGGATCTGTCTGCCAGAGGCATCGTAGAGATCCACCTGATATCTGCCGGTTTCCTCTTCCGCCTCCTCAATAGTATCGTCGCCCAGCGTAACGATGCCGATACGACCGTCCCCCCAGAAAATACTTTCTATTTTAGAATCCACAGTGACTGTATTTTTCTCCTCCGGAATCTCCGCGCCTTCATAATAGATGATACTCTGATCGGAAATGGCCGCGCAGGTGGATTTGCCGATGTATTTGACCCGGGGGATGACCGTGTCCGCGTACACCTTGGAAGAAACGATTTTGTCCACAAAGTTGCTTCCTACGGAACCGAAGTTGTAAAATACCACGCAGCTGGCCGCCGCTCCCTCCTGTACCTGCAGATAGGACACCGCCAGCTTGGCTCCGTCCGGGGAAATGCCGATGGAAATGGGCTGGCCGGTCTCATCGAGACTGCAGCGGGATTCTGCCAGCTTGTTGCCTTCTTTATCATAGAGATAAATCCAGGATACAGTGCTGTCGTTCAGTAAAATAGCTGTTACGCCCTGGGCGGAGACGCTGATCTGCTGGATCGGAAGCAGGGTGCTGATCTCGGTGACCGCGCCCTGGGCGTCAAAGACGTATACGGTGTTGCCCTGTTGATCCGCTACGGCGACCGCGCTCTGGCAGATATCCACCATGGGATTCTGCATGTTGTAGGTCTGGCTCCAGATGACTTCGTTATTGGAACCGATGCAAGAAATGCCATCCCTGCTGTATTTCAGAAGCTTGCCATTGTATTCTGTATACAAAGTATTTACGGTGCTGCTATGTTCCACTGTCGCTGCGGTCTCATAGGTGGTGTAGGTCTTGTTCCGGGACCAGACGTTGAACACCAGGCAGCCGCACAATACGACGACGGCGCCAATCAGGTATTTCGCGCCTTTTCCTGCCCGATGCCGAAGCAGTTTTTTCTTATAATCCTTGGAATCGCTGTCCTGCTCCTGGTAGGGCGGCGTATCATAAAGCTTTGTTATATTGGCCATGGGCTGTTATCCTTTGCAATCCTGTGACTGTCCGGCGCTTTCTCCGGCATTCCGGGCTGTGTCTCTTTTTATGCTATGATAGCACAGATCCATTAGGGAAGCAAAAGTTTTTGTCCCTCCAGTATCCGGTCGCTGTCCTCGATACCGTTCAGGCTGCAGATGGCATCGATTTCATCGTCGCGGCCATAAATCTGGCGACTGATTTTCAGGAGGGTATCGCCCTTGCGGACGGTGTAGCTCTCCGGGGTGGAGGTGACTGCTTCTGACGTGGCAGGCGCGGCTGCTGTGTCATCCGCTGATTCTGCCTGGGTATTGCCCTGCTCCTGGGAATCCGCTGCATTATCTGCCTCCTCTGTAGCTTCTGCCAAGTCTGCTGAATCCGCCTGTTCCGGCGCAGCCGTTTTCCCGTCTGACTCCGCGTCCTCCACCGTTGTTCCGACCCGATTTTCCTCAGCCGCAGTTCCATCCTGAGCCGTCCCGTCTTCAGCCTGTCCCAGATCCGCATAGGCCGCTTTCAGCTCCGTGTCCTGCTGCTCCAGCGAATCCGTCAGTTCCCGCAGGGCTGTCTCCAGTCCGGTCATTTTCTCATAATTATTGATGAGAGTAATTCCGATAACCAGCACCACCATCACCAGAAAGGTACTGGCCATATACAGGAAGGTCATGACCCGCTTCTGGCCGGATGCCTCCCTTTTCTCCTGCACGATGGTCCGAAAGCTCTTGATGGCCCGATCCTCAAAGTGTTCTTTTTCGTCGATGCTTTCGCCATCCCCTGTCTCAATCATGTAGCGCTGCATGGCTTCGTTGCGCTCATAGAATATCGTATAGCCACGCTGACGCGTCAGTTTTCCATTTTCATAGGCAAAGAAATCTGCTGCCTCGTCCGAAGAGTCCGACACCAGCAGCACCTTGTCCACACCGCCGAAATAATTCACATGAATTTTCAGAAGCTCCGGACCAAGCTCCATGGGATAGCCGGGCAGGGAAAGATACCAGCCCAGGATGTCCAGATCCGCGAAGTACTCCTTCATGGCTCCGTACACTTCCGCCCAGATCTCATCGGTGAAGGGAATGCCGTTTTCTGTGTACTCCAGCTTCTTCAGGCCCACAGCGCCCCGGATGAACAGATAGGGAAGCCCGTCCATCTGCTCGGAATGGCCAAGCAGTATCGCTACCCGACTGTTCAGCGTCTCCTCTCCCGCCAGCCGCCGCAGATAAGTAATCACATAATCTTCTATATATATTTTACGTCTGTCCTCCGGATCGCCTATCTGGCGCACATTTTTCGGCAACTCAATTTTCCGCTCCGGCCCCGTTTCTTTCGCATTTTCTCTGTAAACGAACTCAATCATACACTCACCTCATTACCGCTGTTTTCTCATGAATTTGAGCATCCCGGACCGCCCCGGGGGTAATTGCCCGCTCATTTTCTGCATGGTAACACAGACAGGCTGTAAGATATGGCGAATGGTGTCGGTGAAATCAGAAATTGTTTCGACAGATTTGACTTTTCCTTGTTTTTCGATATAATTTTTTTAGATACAGAAGGGAGTTTTTCTATGATTTCTAAAGATGTTTATGCCGGTTATTATACTGCGCCGGAATTTCAGGAAGCGGTTTCTTCCATCCGGGGCGTGATCCTTGTCTGCGGCTCCTGTGAGCAGCACGGGTATCATTTGCCGCTGGATACAGACAATATCATCGGCCGGGAGCTGGCTCTACGTATTGCGGAAAAAACGGATATGCTGGTGATGCCTCCGGTCAACTACGGCCAGGTATGGTCTGCCAAAGGATTTCCGGGGACTATTTCACTGCCGCCATCTGCCCTGAAATGTATTTTAAGAGAAATTATCTGCAGTCTGGAGCAGCAACAGGTAAAAAATATCGTCCTCATGTCCGCTCACAATGGAAACTATCCGATTTTAAAGGATTTTGCACGGGAAATCCGAGACGAATTCGGTTGGACAAATATCTGGCATTTTCCTGTCGCCTTTTCCAGGGAGCTGGAAGCGAAAGCACAGTCTGCCCCTGCCATGATGCCCCATGCCGGAGAGGCCGAAACTGCCATGATGCTGTATCTTCGGCCGGATCTGGTACATCTTGACCGGGCTGTCCGTGAATATCCAGTTCCTCCGGAGGATTTTGCTTATCGCCCCAGACACTGGAATGAATTCGTAACCTCCGGTTCCTTCGGCGATCCAGGCGCCGCTACTGCCGAATACGGAGAGGCCTTGGTCGAAGATGTGGTTCATCGTATCTCCGATCTGATAAACCGTTTACTTTAGTATAGAAAGAATACTTCAACAAAAAGACAGGTTTCCGCATCGGGAACCTGCCTTTTTCCTGTCTTTTTCAGACTTTTTATTCTTATTTCAGCCAGTCTTTGATCTGCTCGTACACACCAGCGCCATCCAGCTTGTACTTCTCAAGCAGCTTTACTGCCGGGCCGGACTCGCCGAATACGTCATATACACCGATCTTCTTTACCGGAGTCGGAAGCTTCTCACTAAGTACATCGCAAACAGCGCTGCCAAGGCCGCCGATCACAGAATGCTCTTCTGCGGTTACTACCTTGCCGGTCTTCTTTGCGGACTTCAGGATGATCTCCTCGTCCAGCGGCTTGATGGTGTGGATATTGATTACCTCTGCGGAAATGCCCTCTGCAGCCAGCTTCTCAGCTGCTTCCAGAGCGCTGTTTACGCACAGTCCTGTAGCTACGATGGTAAGGTCTGTACCCTCTCTTAACAGGATGCCCTTTCCGATCTCAAACTTATAGTTTGCTTCATCATTGAATACCGGAACTGCCAGTCTGCCAAAGCGCAGGTATACCGGTCCCTCGTACTCAGCTGCTGCCTTTACAGCTGCTCTTGCTTCTACGTCGTCTGCCGGGTTCAGGACAACCATGCCCGGAATTGTACGCATCAGAGCGATATCCTCGTTGCACTGATGGGTAGCTCCATCCTCACCTACGGAAATTCCTGCATGAGTAGCGGCAATCTTCACATTCAGATGGGGATATCCTACGGAGTTACGAACCTGCTCGAACGCACGGCCGGCAGCGAACATTGCGAAGGTGCTGCAGAACGGGATCTTGCCTGTAGTAGCAAGGCCTGCCGCGATACCTACCATATTGCCCTCTGCGATACCACAGTCGAAGAAACGATCCGGGTATGCTTTCTTAAATACGCCTGTCTTGGTTGCGCCGGCAAGGTCAGCATCCAGTACCAGAACGTTCGGATTCTCAGCGCCAAGCTCCTTCAGCGCGTTGCCATAGCTTTCTCTTGTTGCGACCTTCTTTACTTCTGACATAATGCTTCACCTACCTTCTCCAAATCTGCCATTGCGATTGCATACTGCTCATCGTTCGGAGCAGAACCATGCCATCCCGCGTTGTTCTCCATGAAGGACACGCCCTTACCCTTTACCGTCTTCATGATGATGGCTGTGGGCTGACCCTTGATGGTCTTTGCTTCGTTCAGAGCCATACGGATCTCATCGAAGTTGTGACCGTCAATGTTGATTACATGGAAGTTGAACGCTTTGAATTTATCATCGATGGGATACGGGGAGTTTACCTCGCCGATAGGTCCGTCAATCTGAAGATTGTTGTTATCTACGATGACGCACAGGTTGTCCAGATGCTTCGCGCCTGCGAACATGGAAGCCTCCCATACCTGACCCTCCTGGATCTCGCCGTCGCCCAGCAGTGTGTATACACGATAGCTGTCGCCGGATACCTTTGCGGAAAGTGCCATGCCGACTGCTGCGGAGATTCCCTGTCCCAGAGATCCGCTGGACATATCAAGACCCGGTGTATGCTGCATACAGGGATGTCCCTGAAGATGTGAGCCTACGTGTCTTAAGGTAACCAAATCCTCCTTCGGGAAAAATCCTCTCTCAGCAAGAACGGAATACAGACCCGGAGCTGTGTGACCCTTAGAAAGTACGAAACGGTCTCTGTCTGCCTTCTTCGGATCCTTCGGATCGATGTTCATCTCTTCAAAATACAGATATGTAAACATGTCTGCTGCTGACAGAGATCCGCCCGGATGTCCGGACTTTGCGCTGTGAACGGCAGTAACGATATCCTTGCGGACTTCATTCGCCGTCTTCTGGAGTTCTAAATTCGTCATGTTTGTCCCACCTTTTATAAAATATTGTAAAATAAAATCTGCTTCTTATAGTATACCGAGACTTTCAGAGTCGGTCAAGCTGTTCTTTGTGAATTCCTGTCGTTTTCTGTCCGTTTTCATTGCTATTCCGTTCCTTCACAGCAACACGCTTCGCGGAACAGCATCCTGTAAATAGCAATCGGCTTTCCTACAGTTCTACCCGCCCCTCCAGCGCCCGGAGCAGCGTCACCTCATCGATATATTCCAGATCTCCGCCCACCGGTACGCCGCTGGCAATCCGGCTGACCTTAATTCCGGTCGGTTTGATCAGCTTACCGATATACATGGCCGTCGTCTCCCCCTCCAGGCTGGAGTTGGTGGCGATGATGACCTCTTCCACATCTCCCTGCAGTCTGGTCATCAGCTCCTTGAGACGGATATCCGCCGGACCGATTCCCAGCATCGGGGAAATGGCTCCGTGGAGCACATGATAGACGCCGTCGTATTTGCCGGTCTTCTCGTAGGCGGCCAGATCCCGGGTATTCTCCACCACCATGATGACCTTATGGTTCCGCTTGGGGTTCGCGCAAATGGGGCAGAGCTCCTGATCCGTCATGGTAAAGCATTCTTTACAATAACGGACATTTTTCTTCGCGCTTATAATGGAATCCGACAGTGCCTGTACCTTCTCCAGAGGCATATTCACGATATGAAAGGCCAGCCGCTGGGCTGTCTTGCCGCCGATTCCCGGAAGACTCGACAGCTGCTCGATTAATTTACTGATTTGGCTGCTGTAATAATCCATTAGAACGGAAAGCCTCCGCCGAGACCGCCGGTCAGGCCGGACATCATGGACGCGGAATCCTCTTCCTGCTGGCGCAGCACCTGATTTACTGCGATCTGGATCATTTCTTCCAGAGTCTCCACATCCTCGGGATCAATAGCATCCGGATCGATGGTCACTTTTGTAATCTCTTTCTTACCGGTCATCTTGATCTCGACTGCTCCGCCGCCTGCTGCCGCGGTGTACTCCTTCTCGTCCAGAGCCTTCTGATTTTCCTCCATCTGGCGCTGCATCTTCTGAGCCTGCTTCATCAGGTTGTTCATATTGCCGGGCATGCCCATGCCTCCCGGAAATCCACCTCTTTTTGCCATTTTTTACTCCTCCTTATTCGTCTTCAAATTCTATTTCTGTATGAATGACCTGTTCGATGTCAATCGCTCCCACTTCCGCGTGGGGGTCATTTTCCATACAGGCTACCAGAATCTCCATGTCCTTTCCGGTATCCTGTAAGATCACATTTTTGATCTCCTGAAGGTGTCTGGTTTCCTTCAGAAAAGCCTCGCCGGTGGGCGTGGCCGCGATGATGCCAAGCTTGCCATCGC
Source organism: Laedolimicola sp. (assembly GCF_051972735.1). Taxonomy (NCBI): domain Bacteria; kingdom Bacillati; phylum Bacillota; class Clostridia; order Lachnospirales; family Lachnospiraceae; genus Laedolimicola; species Laedolimicola sp. The sequence continues at coordinate 7,677 of NZ_JBOKYU010000057.1, forward strand.
CGACTGCTTTCAGCTGCGCGTCCTTCAGATAAGTCCGCAAAAGCGGGTGCAAACGGTTCAGCACGTTATGCCAGTTCTTTACCACGTTCTGCACGTCCTCGGGCAGGGACCTGGGCGCCGGAGCCGCGGGCGCAGGCTTCTTTGGCTCTGCCTGGGCACTTGCGGGCGCTCCATTTTGCCAGCCGCCTCCGTAGGAAATGGCTCCGCTTTCCAGCTCTTCCATCTTCGCCTCGAACTCCTGTTCCAGCACGCGGATGCGGTCCAGAAGCACGTCTGTGTTCGTCTCCATGGCGGGACGGCACAGCTTTATGAAGGCCACCTCCACCTGAACCCGCTTCTGGGACGCATAGCGGATCTGTCCGCCCAGCTCCGAGAAAATACGGATATAGCGCATCAGGGTGTCGTCCTCGATCTGCAGAGCCTCCTCTTTCAGGCGGGCCAGGTTCTCGGTGGACACATCCAGAATATCTTCCATATTATCATTGCTTTTCAGAAGCAGCAGATTCCTGAGATACCAGGTAAAGTCGGTCACAAACTGTCCCAGCTCCCGGCCCTGGATCACCAGCTCCTCAATCTCCGCCATGACGCCGGGCAGATCCCGGTTCAGAGTCTGTCGGAGCAGCTTGCTGTAGACCTCTGTATCCACGGCTCCCAGTACATCCAAGACGTGGTCGTAGGTCAGCTTCTGATTCAGATAAAAAGCAATGCACTGGTCCAGAAGGCTTAAAGCGTCTCGCATGGAGCCGTCCGCGGCCTTGGCGATGTAGCGCAGGGCTTTCTCCTCGGTCTCCACGCCCTCTTTCTCCGTCAGCTCCTGAAGTCTCGCGGTGATAGTGTCCGCCGTGATGCGCCGGAAATCATACCGCTGGCACCGGGACAGGATGGTCACCGGAATCTTGTGGGCCTCGGTGGTCGCCAAAATGAAGATAACGTAAGAGGGCGGCTCTTCCAGGGTCTTTAAGAGGGCGTTAAAGGCTCCGATGGAGAGCATATGCACCTCGTCGATGATATAGACCTTGTATTTACCCTCTGTGGGCGAATAAGCCACCTCGTCCCGGATCTCACGAATGTTGTCCACGCCGTTGTTGGAGGCGGCGTCGATCTCTATCACATTCATGGAAGTGCCTGCCGCTATAGAGCGGCAGGCCGCGCACGTTCCGCAGGGATTGCCATCCACCGGGTGTTCACAGTTCACCGCCCGGGCGAAAATCTTCGCCACGGTTGTCTTACCGGTACCTCTGGTACCGCAAAACAGGTAGGCATGTCCGATTCTGTCTGCTTTGATCTGATTTTTTAATGTGGTTACAATGTGATCCTGTCCCCGGACGTCACTGAACTCTGTAGGTCGAAACTTCCGGTAGAGGGCCATATACGACATGTATCAATTCCCCTTTGTTGTTTTAATCTCCGAAGCTGATGCCGATCATCTTCGCTTCTGATATAATGGAAGAATTTGGGTCTACAAACTTCAGTTTGCCTGCGGACTCCTCCAGCGGGATCCGCTGGCATTCTCCATTGACAATACCAATCATGCACCCATAAGCGTCGTCTACGATGGCCTGTGCAGCCGCCGCGCCCAGTCTGGTGGACAGGACCCGGTCATAGGGGCAGGGACTGCCGCCCCGCTGAGTATGTCCCGGAACGGTGACGCGCACCTCGGTGCCTAAGCGCTTGGTCAGCTGATCCGCGATCTCGTAGGACACGGTCGGATACTTGTAGGTCTCCATGAATTTCTTCAAATCCTTCTTGCTCATTTCCGCGCGTTCCTTGGGAATCGCGCCCTCGGCTACAGCTAGGATGGTAAAGCCCTTTTTCTGCTTGTTACGGGCTTCGATGGCCTTGCAGATGCTGTCGATGCTGTAGGGGATCTCCGGAATCAGAATGATATCCGCTCCTCCGGCGATACCTGCGTGCAGGGTCAGCTGTCCTACCTTGTGTCCCATAACCTCCACGATAAATACACGGCCGTGGGAGGCTGCCGTGGTATGGATACAGTCGATGCAATCCGTAGCGATATCCACTGCGCTCTGGAAACCAAAGGTCATATCCGTGCCCCAGATATCGTTATCGATGGTCTTCGGCATATGGATAATATTCAGACCCTCTTCCCTAAGAAGGTTGGCAGTCTTCTGGGTTCCGTTTCCGCCCAGAATCACCAGGCAGTCCAGACGCAGCTTGTGGTAGGTGTGCTTCATGGCCTCCACCTTGTCCAATCCGTTTTCATCCGGCACCCGCATCATTTTGAAGGGCTGGCGGGAGCTTCCCAGGATGGTTCCGCCCTTGGTCAGGATTCCCGAAAAATCTCTCGGGGTCAGCATCCGGTAATTTCCGTAAATCAGGCCCTTATAGCCTTCCTCAAAGCCGTAAAGCTCTACCTCATCCAGTGCGTTGCATACACCCTTTACGATTCCACGCATTGTAGCATTCAGCGCCTGACAATCTCCGCCGCTGGTCAGCATTCCGATTCTTTTCATATTGCATGCCTCCATATATTTAATTTGCGCGCCATGCATCTGTGGTGTATGATCCGCTGCCTTATGCATGACAATACTTATGTTTAGTTTAGCATAAATCGGGGATTCTCACAAGGGGTTGAGACGGATCGCCCGGGCAGATTTTTATGCCAATTTTTAAGAGAAAAATCATATTTTCTTCCTGAAAATGCGTTATAATTAAATTATATTCTTTCGAAAAAGGGTGATAATTATGACTGAACTGACTACCTATTATCAAAATGTGAAACGCGCTGTGCGTCAGAATCTAACTTTGTACTTTGCGGCAATTATCGTGCTGATGATGCTTACGAGTGTGTTGCTGGGACCGCCGTTTTCGCGGACAGTGACGACAGCCGGATTTACTTATCGAGTCGACGGGTGGTTTTGGGAGAAAAACTGGCTGATGTATCTGATTATTCTGGTTTCCGGGCTGCTGGCTGTGATCCGGGGCGGCGCTGCAGGGGTGAAAAATTTTAAGGCACTCCGGAATATTCTGTATATGGACTGTGACGCCAAGCGCCTCCTTCGTATCGCCGATGAAGGAACGCGATATGTCCCCTATGATGTATACAAAAATCAAAAACAGGCCCGGAATGTAGCCGGGCGGCAGCGACGGTTCTTTGAGCAGCTTTATGTGGAAGCGCTGCTGGCCTGCGGACAGGTGGATGTGGCGGATCTTTATATGAAAAACGGCTGGAGGTCCAAACGAAATGCCCTGATTTACCGGCAGCTTTCCCTGAATATCCAGGCACATTACGCTTATCAGGATCAGGACGCCGTGCGCTACCGCAGTATCTTGGAACAGGGCGGACGGCTGCTGAAGCGAAGCACGGCGCTCTGGGCCCGTCTGGACTGGCTGGAAGGGCGGCAGGAACAGGCCGTAAAACGACTTCAGACCGCCCAGCCACGCGTCCCCTATGAGCAGGTCATGTTCGCCGGAATGCTCAGCACTTATCTGCGAGAGATCGGACAGGTCGAAGAGGCACGGGAATATGCGGATTATGTAATCGAGCACGGCGGAACGCTGGCTTTGCGGGAGACTGTTATGGAGGACTATCTTCGTGAGAAATACTTATAAGCAGCATGATTGACCGCCATGAATTGAGAAAACGGGTTCAAACCCAGCGTTGCCGGCTTGTACCCGTTTTCTTTTTTTACTGTTAGAACTCAGTATATACGATATGGTTTCTTATGACTTTTAAAGGACGCTATCTGGGAACATATCTCAGACAGGTAATCGTTCCATCCGGATTCAGCGTATAGGTCTCCACCCAGGCATCGTCCATGGCGGCCGTATGTTTTTCCATGATGGCACTCATTCCGGCGCCGTCCGGGAAATATTCCTTCATAATTGCAGCTGCCGTATCCGCGTCAGCCGATGTTTCTCCGGATTCCTCAAAGATAAATTCCTCTGCGGTAACGGTTTTTCTGGAGTCTTCCACCGGTTTGGCTTTTTCATTTATATTTTCCGTCGTAAGGCTGTTGAGCCACCGGTCGCCCTCCGATAATATCCAAAGATATCCTCCGTTCGATTCCGAATCATTGATGTCGGCAATAATTCCGGAAGCTTTTACAGAATCTGCTTTTGCAGTGTTTACCGGCAAGTCAAACAGGGCATTTACCCCTTGATAGGTCTCGCTCCTGAGTATTTCACCGGTATCCGTATCATAGATGTATGCCTGATTATTATACATATCGCCATCGGACACTCCCACATAGATGCCGTAGTCCGCAAAGTATTCCACATTGTCAGTCTCCACCAGCCGGTACTGGATCCCGTCTGAGACAAAGCAGGTGACACCGCCGCTTAAGGTATAGGCATTATATTTTTCCGGATTGAGGCCATGAATATAGGGGGATACAAAAAATTGTGTGCGCTCGAAGTTGTCGCTCTGCACATCCGGCATGGGCTTTCCGTCTGCGTAGGCGATAGCTACCGCAATATAGGTCTTGTCTCCATCCACCTTGCCCTGATCATCCTTGGATAAATGTTCAGAGATTTCGTTGCCGGAGACCACACCCAGAAGTGTGATATCATAATCACCGCAGTGCTGTGTCTCATATTCTGAAAGCCAATTGCTCTGCTCAAAATGCGAAGCCAGCTGCCCGTCCGCATTGGCCATTGCCACGTCCCTGGCAGAGAGAGCGCGCCAGGCAGCAAAGACAGTAACAGATGAGGCTATGAGAAGTGCTGCCACAGCCACTGCTGCCGGAAGGTGCCTCCGATTTTTTATCGTTCTTCTTGGAACAGTTTTATGAGTTACAGATGAACTTCTTGTCTTTCTCTTCATTTTCAAATCGTCCTCCTTAATTTCAGGAATAAGGGCCTGCTTTAAAAGCTGCTCCAGTCTCTCATCG
>NZ_JBOKYU010000058.1:0-12131 GCF_051972735.1 Laedolimicola sp.
AACAGGAACACCTTCTGATGAGTCTGCTCCGGCAGGAGGACAGTCTGATTCTGAAGCTTGTCGCTAAGATGGGCATTGACCAGAATCTGTTTCTGAACGGTGTGGAACAGGCCTTAAATAAGAGAGTCAAGGTTTCCGGCGGACAGCCCTACGTGGGACAGTATTTGAATAAGGTACTGATCAGCGCCGAGGATGTGGCAAAACAGATGGGCGACGAGTATGTCTCCGTAGAGCACCTGTTTCTGGCCATGTTAAATGATCCCAGTCCTTCCATGAAGGAGCTGTTCCGGGAGTACGGCATTACCAAGGATCGTTTCCTGCAGGCGCTGTCCTCTGTGCGGGGCAACCAGCGGGTGACCAGCGATAATCCGGAAGCTACCTATGATACTTTAAGCAAATATGGTTCTGACCTGGTGGAAAAAGCACGGGATCAGAAGCTGGATCCGGTCATCGGCCGTGACGCGGAGATCCGGAATGTGATCCGCATCCTGTCCCGTAAGACCAAGAATAACCCGGTGCTCATCGGTGAACCCGGCGTCGGCAAGACCGCCGTTGTAGAGGGTCTGGCACAGCGTATCGTGCGGGGCGACGTACCTGAGGGTCTGAAGGACAAAAAGGTATTTTCCCTGGATATGGGCGCTCTGGTAGCGGGAGCCAAGTACCGCGGCGAGTTTGAGGAACGTCTGAAAGCTGTTCTGGAGGAAGTACGGAAAAGCGAGGGTAAAATTATCCTCTTTATCGACGAGCTGCACCTGATTGTAGGCGCAGGCAAGACAGACGGAGCCATGGACGCCGGCAATATGCTCAAACCCATGCTGGCCAGAGGCGAGCTCCACTGTATCGGAGCTACCACCCTGGACGAGTATCGTCAGTACATTGAAAAGGATCCGGCTTTGGAGCGTCGTTTCCAGCCGGTTATGGTAGATGAGCCCACCGTAGAGGATACCATTTCCATTCTGCGTGGCTTAAAGGAGCGCTACGAGGTATTCCATGGTGTGAAGATTACCGACGCCGCCCTGGTGGCAGCCGCTACCCTCTCCAACCGTTATATCTCCGACCGTTTCCTGCCGGACAAGGCCATTGACCTGGTGGACGAGGCCTGTGCTCTGATTAAGACGGAACTGGATTCTATGCCGACCGAGCTTGACGAGCTGCGGCGTAAGATTATGCAGCTGGAAATCGAGGAGGCAGCTCTGAAAAAGGAGACCGACCACTTAAGCCAGGAGCGCCTGGAGCATCTGCAGAAGGAGCTTGCGGAGCTGCGTGATCAGTTCAACAGCCAGAAGGCCCAGTGGGACAATGAGAAAAATTCCGTAGAGCGTCTGCAGAAGCTCCGCGAGGAGATTGAGGATATCAATAAGCAGATTCAGACGGCGCAGCAGAATTATGACCTGAATAAGGCCGCCGAATTACAGTACGGCAAGCTGCCTGCCCTGCAAAAGGAGCTTTCTGAGGAAGAAGAAAAGATCAGCAAAAAGGATCTGTCACTGGTTCACGAATCCGTAACGGAGGACGAAATCTCCCGTATCGTTTCCCGCTGGACCGGTATTCCGGTAGCCAAGCTGACCGAGAGCGAGCGGAATAAGACCCTGCACCTGGACGACGAGCTGCATAAGCGTGTCATCGGCCAGGACGAGGCGGTCACGCTGGTATCCGAGGCGATTATCCGTTCTAAGGCCGGTATCAAGGATCCGACCAAGCCCATCGGTTCGTTCCTGTTCCTGGGACCCACCGGTGTAGGTAAGACGGAGCTTGCCAAGGCGCTGGCAGCCAGCCTGTTCGACGATGAGTCCAACATGGTGCGGATCGATATGAGTGAGTACATGGAGAAATATTCCGTGTCCCGTCTCATCGGAGCTCCTCCCGGATATGTAGGCTACGAGGAAGGCGGTCAGCTGACCGAGGCTGTACGGAGAAAACCCTATTCGGTTGTCCTGTTTGACGAGATTGAAAAAGCCCATCCGGACGTATTCAACGTACTCTTACAGGTACTGGACGACGGACGTATCACTGATTCCCAGGGAAGAACCGTGGACTTCAAGAACACGATTCTGATTATGACCTCCAATATCGGCTCCTCCTATCTGCTGGACGGTATTGACGAAAACGGCAATATCAAGCCGGAGGCCCAGAATCTGGTTATGAACGACCTGCGTGCTCATTTCCGTCCGGAGTTCCTGAACCGTCTGGACGAAACCATTCTCTTCAAGCCGCTGACCAAGGGCAATATCACACGGATCATCGATCTGCTGCTTAGTGAGCTGAACGAACGTCTGGCTGACCGGGAGCTTTCCCTGGAGCTGACTGACGCCGCAAAGGCATTCATTGCCGACCACGGCTTTGATCCGGTCTACGGCGCCCGTCCGCTGAAGCGTTATATGCAGAAACACGTGGAAACATTAGCTGCCAAGTTAATCCTGGGCGGTGAGATTTCCACCGGAGCAACCATTGTCATTGATGTGGAGGGCGACGGCCTGACTGCAAGAGTCAAATAATTTCTGAATGAAAGAACTCGCGGATGACCTTTTGGTCTTCCGCGAGTTCTTTTGTAAAAATAAGAATCTTCTATTTTTTCTTCACATATCCATGAATCATCCGCGCCAGCTTCCCGTAATCCAGCGGCTTACTTAAGTGTTCGTTGACACCCGCTTCCCGGCTTTTCTCAATGTCTTCCGTGAAGGCATTGGCGGTCATGGCAAAAATGGGAATGGACGCTGCGTCCGGCCGCTCCATGGCACGTATCTGCTTCGTAGCCACAAGGCCGTTCATCACAGGCATCATCACATCCATCAGAATGATATCGTAAGTCCCAGCCGGGTTTTCCCGGAACCGGTCGACCGCCTGCTGTCCGTCGCCGGCCCAGGTCACTGACGCGCCCTTTTCCTTCAGCATGGCTGCAGCGATTTCCATATTCAGCTCATTGTCCTCTACCAGAAGTACATGCAGGCCGGACAAATCATCCTCTGTATTCTCTGCTTCTCTTTTCTTCTGTATCTCCTCTTTCCCTGTCTGCCGGAAATGAAACCGCAGCTGCACAGCCGTTCCCTCTCCGGGCTCACTTTCGATGGTCACAGTTCCGTCCAGCAAATCCGTCAGCTTCTTCACAATCGCCAGGCCAAGTCCTGCGCCCGCAGCGCCGCCGACTGACGAGCTGCGTTCCTGTTCAAAGGCTTCAAAGATATGCTCCTGAAATTCTTTGCTGATACCGATCCCCGTATCCTGAATCCGGAACCCATATTCCGAAGTTCCATCGTTTTCCGGAACCTCCGTTACAAAAAATATAATTTTTCCGCCGGCCGGTGTAAACTTTACCGCATTATTGATGATATTAACCAGAATCCGCTGCAGCTTTCCTTCGTCACAGTGTACATACGGATCCGCCACTTCCTGCCAGATCGTAAGGGCAATTCCTTTCTGTTCGACAGACGGGAGAAATAGCGTTTCCATATCTTTCACCAGCGCCGTCAAATCAATATCACTTTCTTCCAGCTCCAGCTTGCCATTTTCAATCCGGGTCAGATCCAGTACGTCGTTAATCAGATTCAGAAGCACCTGACCGGAATTCTTGATTTTTCCCACCGCATTGACTACCTGCGCCTCATCTCCGGGATTCCGGTCAATCATATCCGTGAATCCCAAAATGGCATTGATGGGAGTCCGGATATCATGGGACATATTTGCCAGAAAGATCGTTTTTACTCTTCCAGCCTCAACCGCCTGCCGGGACGCTTTCTTTTCCAGCTCCAACGCTTCCTTCAGACTTTCGCTATAGCGCTCTTCCTCCATGCTTTTCTGTCGATCCGCCATGAAAAGATACGCAAACAGCGTTCCCAGCACCAGACAGAAGGACTGAAACGGATAAGTCATCCGCAGGGGAATCAGGTATGTATTAGCCAGAACCGCCGCGAACGGAATCGTAGACAGCAGCAGGGACTGCAAAAGATACGGCTCCTTTTCGTACATTTTGTGATAGAGAATATAAATGCCATTTATAAAAGCTTCCAGATAATAGAACAGATTGATGACCGTAAAAAGTTCAAATCCACTGCCCCGGACATAGTCTCCCGTGTCTGTGATATACCAGACATAGCCATTATCAGGGGACATTACAACCATGACAAGCAGAATGATAAGCGGAAGCTTCTCCACTATCTGAAACCACCGTCCATAAGGCACATTGATATAACTGCGGACAAACAGCTGCCATATGAACGGCGTGATCACATAGACTAGGAAAAACAGGAAGATAACAATCTGAAACCCCGGCTCCTGATTTCTTCCCTCCAGAAAGCCAACCGCAAAGCCCGCGTCCAGCAACACATAGAGCACTACTGTGATATCCAGCACCTGATACATGCGCTTCATTTTCTCCTGCTTCATATCGTTGCAGATCTTCACGAATAAAATCAGCAGTATAATGATCATAAATACGGTACTGGTTAGATAATTGGCAACCATTTTTCACGCTCCAAAGATATTAATAGAATTATTGTACCATATTTCGGGTATGAGAAAAAGACTTTTTTCGCCGCCCGTCTGATGGGGAACAGCTTTTCAGCCATCCATAGGCAATGGTACAGATCATCACGGACAGCATCGAACCCGCCGCCGTGGCAAGTCCCATGGGCAGGAGGCTCATGGGGAACAGCTTTGACATCAAATACGCGCCCGGAATACGCACCAGCACAATGGCCGCAATATTGTGCAGGAAAGACAGCTCTGAACGTCCACAGGCACAGAAATAACCACTGAAGCTGAAATGAATTCCCGCGAACATACAGTCAAAAATATAACCACGGAAGTACCAGCCGCCCTGCATCACCACGGCTGCGTCCTTCGAGAACAGGCCGACCACCGGATTTGCGATAAACTGAACCAGAACCGCCATAAAAAGGCCAAACCCTGTAGCTATGAAGATGGCGTAACGCAGTGTCTTCCTTGCCCGCTCTTCCTCTCCGGCGCCGATATTCTGGGCGCAGAGAGCCGATACTGTAGACAGCATCGAAGAGGGCACCAGGAACACAAAGCTGATGATTTTCTCCACGATTCCCACCGCTGCCGCATCCGTGAGTCCGCGGCGGTTCGCGATAACGGTAATCAGGATAAAGGACACCTGAATCAGACCGTCCTGCATTGCCACCGGAAGACCAATGCGAAGAAGCTGTCCCATGGCTGTGCCCCTGGGCTTCAGATCTGATTTTTTCATGGTAAGCCCGGTATCCCGCCGCCTAATGGCCCAGAAGGCAATCAAAACACTGACTGTCTGAGACAGGGTCGTACCAAGGGCTGCGCCCGCAGGTCCCATATGGAAGGCTCCCATGAACAGATAATCTAATACGATATTGACGCCACAGGCGATGGCGATAAAGTACATAGGACTTTTCGAGTCACCCAGGCCCCGGAAAATGGAACTGATCACATTGTAGGCAGTGATAAAGGGAATACCGATAAAACAAATCGTCAGATACTGAATCGTACCTGCCACAGCCTCCTCCGGCGTGGAAATCAGCGCCACAATGGGCCGCACCAGCACTGTCAGCAGCACCATCAGCGCCACTGATACGCCCAGGAACAGTACGACGGTATTGCCAATGGCCTCGCCGGCCCGCTTTTTATCCCGGGCTCCTACGGCCTGTCCGATACTGACCGTGGTTCCCATAGCCAGACCTACCAGAATCACAGTCAGCATATGCATCACCTGGCTTCCCAGAGACACCGCCGTGGTGGCTGCCGTTCCGTCAAACTGACCGATGATAAAAAGATCCGCCATACCATACAGGGTCTGCAGAAAATAGGACAGCAGATAGGGCAGGGAAAAGTATAAAATATTGCTCAGCACGCTGCCGGAATTAAAATCTCGCGCTTTCTCACGTTTTCTCATCGGAGCTTCCCTCCCGTCAGCTTCCAGGCCACAAATCCGGCCGCGCATCCGATCACCACTCCGCCCAGTACATCTGTGGGGAAATGTACCCCCAGATAAATCCGGGAAAATCCAATCAGCGACGCCACGATGAGCGCCGGTACTCCGATGCTGTGAGGCATGCCAAGAAACATGACCGACGCCACCGCAAAGGCCGCGCCCGTGTGTCCCGACGGGAAGGAATAGTCTGCCGGTTCCTGCACCAGAAGAATCAGATCCTCCAGAAGATGATAAGGCCGCACTCTGGCTACCCAGTTTTTCAAAAGCAGATTGACCACCAGAAATTCCAGAATCATGGACACGGTGGCCGCCTCGCCCACCCTGCGCCATTTTGGCTGCAGAAGCAGTGCCAGGCAGGCCGCGATGGAGAGAAATCCTGCGTTTTCCAGTGAGGTGATGCACCACATCACCTTATTTTGCAACGGCCCCCGGATGCTATTCTGCAAAAACATCATGAAACGGTATTCCCATTCAAAAAATTTTTCCATCTCAGATCTCCGTAAAGGTGTATCGCTGCAAAAGCCCGGAGGTATTTACATGATAGACGACAGTTCCATCGGCCAGTTCTTCCCGTTCAAAGGTGAAGTCCCGCTCTTTTTCGTGGTGTTTCCTTACATATTCTTCCAAATCATCAATAGGAACCTCCTCGATAAAGACGTCCCGCATCTGATTGTTGGCACACTCGTTGAAAATCTCATGAACAACTTCATATTCTTTCATTTGCAAATCCCCTTTCCCGGGCATAGCCCTCTCTTTTTTTCGCTGCCCGTCCTGTTCCCGTATAAGACCTCTGCTTAGTACGGCGGCCTGATATTCGGAATACAGTAGACCGCAAAGGAATACAGCGACAATACCGCCGAGGTTCCCAACACAAGCTGAAACCACTTCGTCCTCGAAGTCTCCGGCTTTAATGCCGCCGCGTTGGCCGCGAAAATCAGTACCGGAACCATGTAACGCCCCTGGGCCTGGAAATCAATGAACCAGGCATTGTAGAGCAATAGCGCGTAAGACACCAGCGCGCAGAAAAACAGAAGTCCCAGCTTCACCTTCCGCTCCCCGTGTCCCTTTTCCCGAAGCACAGAACCGCAGCAGCCGATGAGATACACCAGATACAGCGCCCCCATCAGCAGCACATACCAGTCGGGACTTGGGAACTGGAGACTTCCGTAGGTTCCCACGAAGGAACGGAAGGTCGTCTTGTGAAGTCCCATATGAAACAGCAGCTCGGAAAGGGTAACGCCCTTGCCATAGAGATTGAAGGCCGAGCTCTGCTCCGAAGGCGGGGACGCCGGATTCAGCTTCGGAATCGCAATCTGCTCCTGCAGCTCCACCAGAACCCGGTGACGATGAATTCCATAATGTAAAAGCTCCGGAATATACCGGATTCCCAGGAATATCAGAGCAAAGCCCGCTACCCAGAGATAGCTGAGCAACCGGTTCTTTTTCTCCTCCGCAGGCGCTGTGAAGAGATCCACCAGCAGCATACAGAAGGCATAAATGGCGAACACATAGAAGTTCTGTTTGGACATGAAAATATTGGAAAACAAAAATCCCAGAAGCAATACCCGCCACCAGTCTGCTTTCTTCACGCCCCGTCTGCAAAGCTTCTGCAGCATACTGTCCGGTCTCGCCACCTGATAGAGCACCAGCACGCCCACCGCGTAGTCCATGGCGTCCGAGGTACAATAGGTATAGAGATACCAGATCTGGGGCGTCAGGAACATGACGGCCAGAAGCCAGCGGTTCTTTTTCAGGCTGCAGAAAATCAGATAAAAAAGCCCCGCCGCCATCAGCACGCTGAACAGCCGCACCGCATGCTCAAAGGTAAAAAGCCTCGCGATCTGAGCCGCAAAAATATAGAACAGGTCAAGCTCCGTAAGGCGCGCCGTTCCGAACACGGAATAGGCCGCCATCTCCAGATCTCTTGCGTCCGGAATCTTCCAGTGGGTAATGTAATACTGCACCGAATAGACCGCCTCAGACTCATCGGGGTTCACCAAATCAGAGCCTGTGAAAGCTCCGGTTACTATCAGAACCAGCGCCAGCAGCCCCGCTATATAAAATAACGTATCAACTGCCAGGAAAAACCGTCCCTCCCGCTGCCGCCAGATTTTCCGCACATAGAATTCAGCCGCGGCCCAGACGAGTAAAAGCAGAGGCAGCAGATAAAAAACGCCGGTCCGCGCATAGCGCCCCGCCATTTCCTTATAAAACTCCCGGAACACATCCGTAGTCAGAAGCTGAGAATCATCGCCTGTGATATAAAGCCCCAAAGAGCCGCTGTCCGTCTCATACATCTGAACCTGATCGTTGGGCGAAAATGAAGCCAGAAGTTCTTCTCCGGAAAGCTCTCCTGCGTAAAAGCCATTAATAAAAAAGGCAATGTCCCTGATTTGAATCTCGTCATCCAAATTGTAATCAATTGGGTCCAGGCGTTTGAAGGTCTGTCCGTCGCGCCAGCGGATATCCCAGAAGAAAAAGCGGGCTTCGCCGGGCTTTTTATCGGCATTCTTTACGCTGTCCAGTCCCAGATTTTCCGTCGGGGAAGCAAAGACCTTGCAGTGATTGCCCGCCGTATAATCTTCTTTTTCAAAATCCACACGCATTTCTGTAAGTATGACCGACGGATAAAGCAGAAATCCGGCCAGCACCAGAAGCAGCGCCAATGGCTTCCGCCATCTTTTCAGCCACATTTTCATAAAACTGTACTCCTTTTACTGTGCCGTATCGTCTAACTGGCGTTTCAGATAGAGGCCTACCACACTGGAAAAATTCATAATATTGCGGATATAGGCGAAATCCTTGCCGAAAATCCGCCGCTCCGCCTGGAGATCCTGCTCCTCCCCGGCAAAGACGCCCAGCACGGAGATTCCCTCCGCACGAACCTTTCGCACCTCGGAAGCCGTATCCCGCACCGCATAGTCACCTGCGTAGGGCGCAGGGTTCTTGCTGTTGGGCCGGTTCACAATGATGTCGTTGGGCCGCCCGTCGCTTAAGACGATGAGAACCTTATTTTCCTCGGGGCGTTCCCGAAGACTTGCCGCAGCCGCCCGGATAGCCAGACCGTCCCGGTTATTCGAAGAGGCGTGGAACTCGAAGATCCGCTTATTGGCCTCCTTCGGATCGTCGTAGTCCCGATAGCGCTGCATGACTGTATAGTCCCAGAAGGTACAGAAGCCCATGACTCGATGGGGAATCTGCACATTACTTAAGGCCTCGCTGATGATGTAGCCCTGCAGGGCCACCAAGCTCTGACGGCTTCTTTGAGAACCGCTGGCATCAATGAGCACGTGAACCACAAATTCTGAGCTGTCCTTTTTCAGCACCCGCTCAAAAAGCTTCTTATCATGGCTGCGGCCCAGCTTCCAGAGTCTTGAGGGTACGATGCTGCCATACTCGCTTTTCACCGTCTCCCGCTCGCTCCTGGCCACCAGGGCACGGCGCAGGGTGTCTGCCAGCACCTCGATATTCCGCTTCGCCACCCGGGTGTAATGACCGTATACCCTGAGGTTCTCGCTCTTTGACCGTCTGGCGTACTCGGACTGATAATTCCGCTTCACCATATTGGAAAGGATGCCGTCGGTAAAATAGAGGCTGCAGTCCGCATGGGCGCCCCGGCAGAGACTGCGGTTCAGACGCTTCTGCTCTCCGGCGCTTAAATAGGATCGCCCATAATTCAGCTCGATGTAGGAGTACATCTTCTCAGCCGCTTCCGCGTCCACCAGTACCCTTTTCATGCGGGTTTCCTTCTTTTCTTCCTCAGAGGGAACCTCTCCGGTCTGGGCCACGGCCTGATTGACCTGATTCAGTACCTGGGTCAGGTCCTCCTCCTCCGCTTCCTCCTCCAGATAATCCTTCCAGTTGAATTCCTGTAAGTCCTCCATGGTCACGGCCAACACCTTTTCCAGATCGCCGTGATTTTTTTCGAAATAAGGATCGACTAACCAGTTATACATGGCATCCGTAACCCGAATGATTTCCATCGTATCTTCGGTGTCCCGAAGGCCCGCCAGCATGTCCAGCGCCTGCTGCATCCTGGCCTGCTCATGCCCCGTCTGTCCCCGGACCGCCTGCTGCATCATGCAGATCTTAATCTGCCCCAGGTAATAGGACGCAAGCCTTGTAAAATCATAATCCAGCAAATCGGAAAAGGCCTTCTTCCGGATCTCCTGCACGCCCTTTCGCTCCGCGCTGATTTTTCTGTACACCGCGCTGTCCACCGCAAGCTGGGCCACATTCGTCAGAGCCTGCTCATCTGCCCCATAGTACAGCTTTTTCACCAGATACAGTCCAAAAGCGTTTCGGTCAAAGTACCGGGAAAATGCCCCCTGCTTCACCGCGTCATAGAGAGACACCCAGGGCGACCGGGAGAACGACACCGTATCCAGCTTGATATTCTCGCCGTAATTGCCGCTGACCGTCCAGTACAGGTTCCGGATTCGATTTTCTATCTCGTATTGATTTTCGTCAAAATAGTCCTCATTCAGAGTTTCCTGTTCCTTCATTCTGCCTCACTTAAAATAATTCGCTGCCGGTCCATTCCTCCGGAATCCGGGTCATAACGATATCGCCGACAATTTCTTTCTCAAAGATATCGAAGCTCTTATTGGTAATTCCCATGGTAATCGCCGCTCTGGGTGTAAGCCCGCAGCGTACCGTCTTCATGGCTCCGATCATACCGCGGAGATCCAGCGGCTTTGTGGATATCTCGCTGTTCTGAGCCTTGGCCTGCAGATCGAGGAAGAGTCCGGCAAAGGCCCGGATTCCTTCTTCCTTCGCGTCCGGGAAATTGGCCCGCAGAATCAGAAGCAGGGTTCCCTCAGTCAGGGCCGGCATATCGATCACCAGAAACCGGGACACCAGCGCCTCGTTCAGTTCTCTGGTTCCCGCGTAGCCGTAATTCATGGTTCCGATAAAACGGGTGGCCGGATGGAGCTCGATCTTGTCGTAACCCGGCATGTCGATGAGACGGCGGTAATCCAGAGTCGCGTGAAGCACGGAAACCGCGTCATTTTTCGCCATATTGATCTCGTCGAAGACGCCGAAGCCTCCATTTTCCGCGCACTGGTATACGGGGCCCTTGCGCAGACGCACCTCATTGTCCACGAAGGTGTCCGTTCCAATGAGGGAACTGCTGTCGGTGTTCACATTAAAGGAGATATTATAGGAGGGGCGGCCGAAGATCCAGGCCAGATTTTCCGCCAGGATATTCTTTCCCGTGGCCTTGGAACCGGAAAGCAGCACATTTTCCCCCTGAAGGAGGGCGGCGATGGCCATCTCCAGAATCTCTTTTCCATAGAAGGGCACCGGCGGCTCCACCACGCGGTTTTTCACCGTCTCGGCCACCGGATATTGGATCCGGAATTTCTCTACTTCCTGAATCAGCAACGGATTTACCTGCTGTTCTTCCAAATATTGTAATTCTTTCATATTGTCTTCCTTCTCTGATTTATCGGATGGATTTTATATAGGGAATCAGCTCATCGTAATGGCGTATGATCTGATAGGATTCCGGCCCGATCTTCGCGTCCTCCGGCAGAGGCTTCTCCTTGGCCCGGTACCAGACGCCGTGCATTCCGGCCAGCACAGAGCCCTCCACATCTTTCCTGAAATTGTCGCCCATGAATACGATCTCATCAGGTCTGCATCCAGCCTTCTCGATGCACAGGGCCATAAAATCCGGATGGGGCTTCTCATGGCCCGCTTCCTGACTGGTCACCATATGACTGATATAGGGACCGAACCCGAATTTTCCCAGCTTTTCATACTGCATCCGGAAGGTCATATCGCTGCCGATGCCCACGCGGATTCCCATTTCCCGCAGGCTCCGCACCGCCTCGATACTGCCCGGTTCCGGCTCGCTCACCGCATGGAGCGTATCCCAGTATGCATGATACAGCTTCGTCACATGGGGAAACAGAGGTTTTCCCCAATGCTCCAGCATATTCTGAATCCGGATGCTGCGGCTGTGAATGGCCGCGTCATCCGTGCCCAGGCGCTTTTGGATGTCCGCGTGCTGCCTCCGATATTCCTGCTCAAATTCCTCGCCGGAGACTCCCAGCTCCTGCTCCGCGTATTCCCGCATCTGCCGGACTCCTGCCGCGTGCCCTTTTTCGAAATCATAGAGGGTGTCGTCTATATCGAAAATCACTTCTTTTATCATAATTTCTGTCTCCTTCTCCCTGTCATTTTGTACTATTATATACTGTTT
>NZ_JBOKYU010000059.1:0-10836 GCF_051972735.1 Laedolimicola sp.
CGATATGACCATCCATGATGCGGATGACGCGTTTGGCCTGAGCCGCAATACCATTGTCATGGGTAATCAGGATGACGGTCCGGCCTCCCTTATAAAGCTCCTTTAAAATCTGCAGAATCTCCTTACTGGATCCCGAATCCAGGTTTCCGGTGGGCTCATCCGCGAGGATTACCGGCGGCTTCGCCGCAATGGCCCGGGCGATGGCCACTCTCTGCTGCTGGCCTCCGGACATTTCATTGGGTTTATGGTCCATACGATGGGCCAGACCGACTATTTTCAGGGCTTCCACCGCCAGGCGTTCCCGCTCTTTCTTCGGCACGCCCCGGTAAATCAGGGGCAGTTCCACATTTTCCCGGGCAGTCAGGTTGCTGATCAGATTGAAGCCCTGGAAAATGAAACCGATTTCTTTGTTGCGGATATCCGACTGCTCGTTGTCGGTCAGAGTGGACACGTCCTGCCCGTTCAGGTAGTAGGTTCCCGATGTGGGCGTATCCAGACAGCCCAGCATATTCATCAGGGTGGATTTACCGGAACCGGACTGGCCGATGATGGCTACAAATTCTCCTGTCTCTATGGAAAGACTCACGTGATCCAGCGCCCGGACTTCATTTTCACCGGGGTTGTAGATCTTGCAAATGTCTTTTACTTCCACCAGTGCGCTCATGTTGTTCTCCTTCTTTCTTCGCTGTCCGCCGGATGACGCCTGCGGATCCTTACAGATGTTACACATTTTTTCCTTTTTGTCCAACATCTGTATTAGTCTTATAATACAATAGCATATATTTTCGGAACTTCAAGGATATTCATAAATTCTTAATGAAACCTTAACTGCCATCATCACTTATTGACCCTCTGGTGCTTCTCTTCTGTCAGATTTTCTTCTTTTCCTTGCTTTCACTGCATATATTAGGAGAAATTCTTTTCCTACAGGCTGGTTTTTATCATGATCCATAAAAAAATTCTGATTGCGGGCTTCCGGGAGCAGACCCGGAATTATTGTGCCGCCTTTTCTCTGCTGGGCGCGCAGGCTGAAACCCTTTGCGGAACAATTCAGGAGCTTTCCATGCTGCTGGCAGACGATTTTCTCCCGAATCCGGCGGATTTTGACGGTCTCATTCTGCCCGGCGGCGGAGATATCAGTCCTTTTTTCTATCATATGGAAAATAAGGGGTCGCGGAATATCGACTCTCTGCTGGACTCCGTGCAGTTCTCGCTGTTCCGGGCTTTTACGGCTGCGGGAAAACCGGTGCTTGGCATCTGCAAGGGCATTCAGCTTATCAATGTGGCCTTCGGCGGAACGCTGATTCAGGATCTGTCCGGGGAATCCCTGAGCATCCACGCCTGGGACGAGGGGGATAAAATTCACATAACAAAAGCTGCACACGGTACCTTTCCGGCGCAGCTTTACAGTAATTTTCCGCGGGTCAACAGCGCCCACCACCAGGCGGTGGCCGCTGTCGGGGATGGCCTTCGGGTGGCCCAGTACGGGCCGGATTTCGTGATCGAGGCTCTGTACCATGAGAGGCTGCCGATTCTCGGGGTGCAGTGGCATCCGGAGCGGATGTGTTATTCCTTTGCGCGGGAAGAAATCGAGGACGGAAGTAAGCTTCTAAAATACTTTTTGTCGCTGCTGTAAATGTATTTGTAAAATTATGATTGCAAAGCTTCCTTTTCCTTACGCAGCCCTTGTCTTATACCGTTTTTGTTTCACTCATTTTATTTAAGAATACGGCAATAATAACGCAGGAAATTGCCGCCTGCTATGCCCTTTGCCGTCGCTTCGTCCATGCCCCGCTGCAAGAGCAGGGCCGTCAGCTTCCCCATCTCTCCATGGTGGGCCAGTATGTCATAATTCTCGGTCTCAAACCGGATGCGCGGGGTCGTCTCCTCTAATCCCTTACACAGATCGAAGCCGTAGCCCACATGCTCCGGATCCGCGATGCGGACCAAATGCTCGGCGTGTTCGCAGAGACGGAGCAGGGCCACGTCCGCATTCTGTCCCGCTGCCTCCGGCGCTCCGGCGGCTCCTTCCCGTTCTGTCTTTTCACGCTCCGACATCACGCCGGTCAGATACCCGCAAGCATTCAGCCCGATGACGCCACCACGCCCCGCAATCTCGCGGATCTGATCGTCTGTCAGATTCCGATAATTCTCATGTACCGCCCAGGCGTCGGAGTGGCTGGCAATAAAGGGCTGCTCTGCCAGATCGCAGACGTCCCGGAAGCCTTCGTTGCTCAAATGGCTCACGTCCAGCCACATGCCAAGCCGTTCCATTCTCCGGATAGCCTCTTTGCCAAGCTCTGTCAGACCACCCGGGATCTCTTTAAACTGACCCGCTGTGCAGCAGCCGGTGGCAAAGGCGTTCCGGCGGCTCCAGGTGAGGCCTGCGCCCCGGACGCCCAGATCGTAGAAGGTCCGAAGCAGAGACAGATCATTTCCCAGGGGATCGAGGCCCTCCAGGGACAATAGAACTGAGATCCGGCCTGCGGCCAGGTTCTCTTCCAGTTCCGCACGACTTTTCGTCACCCGGATGCGGTCGCCCACCGGCTCTATGTCCTCCTTCAGGGCCGTGATCTGCCCCAGAGCCTTCCGAAGCCCCAGCTCCGGCAAATCCCGGTTTGTAAGATAAATGGAGGAAACCAGGATATTCAGCCCTGCCTCCTGAAAATGCGGCAGATACCGCTGTTCCACCACGCCGCTCTCTCCGGTCAGGCGGCGTTCATACACCTCTGCCGCCAGATCGAAGTGGGCGTCCACTACCGGATTTTCCCGGTGAATTTTTCTGGCCAATTCCAAATATTGTTCCTGTATAAACATATTAATTCCTCTGACCTTCTTCATACTGCGGGTTCCGATATACAGGTTTCCTCACTGTCTGCCGTAGGCACTACATGTATTTCTACAACTGCCGCCTCCAGTCAGGCAGACATGCTCCCTGTTCTATCGAAAACCGCACTCTTTCTTACTTATTCTTACGCTTCTTTCTTGTTCTCCGTCACCGCGAAACTCACCGCCGCCGTAAACAGATCCGCGTCCGTCTCCACCCGGAAGCTGCCGCCGCAGGCCTCGGTGAAGCTTTTGGCGATAGACAGCCCCAGTCCGCTGCCGCCGTCCGTCCGGCTCTTATCGCCCCGGACGAATCGCTCAGTGAAATCGATGCCGTCGCCCAGTTCGGTAGCGGATGTATTTTTCATGATCGCCGTTGCATTTCCATCTTTTTCCACAAGCGTCAGGTACACGCGGGAACCGGACAGGGAATACTTCAATGCGTTCTGCAACAGATTCTGGAATACCCGATACATACGCTGGCCGTCCGCCGTGATCATCACCGGTTCTTCCGGGATAGACACCCGCATGGAGAGACCACTCTGCTCGATGGGTTCTGCCATATCCGCCAGGGTCTGGCGCAAAAGCTTCGCGAAATCCAGCTCCTCCGGCTTCACCTGCAGCTCTCCGGAAGCCGCCTTGCTCACCTCAAAGACGTCCTGAACCATGGCACTCAGGCGCTCGGATTTCTCACCCAGGACACGGATGTAGTCCTTCACATCTTCGGGCAGATTTTCCTCCTGCTTCAGGATGTCCACGTAGCTGACAATGGAAGTCAAGGGTGTCTTGATGTCGTGGGACACATTGGCCACCAGCTCCACCTTCATGCGTTCGCTTTTCGTGCGCTCCCGGATGGCCGCCTCCATGCCCTCCTGGATGCTATTCAGGTCCTCCGCCGCCGCTTTCAGATCACTGTCCTCCGGCAAAGACAGCGCATTTCCCATATCGCCGCCCCGGACGGCTCCGATCTGCTCCGTCAATGCGCCCAGATCTTCGGCCAGTCTGCGCACACGGTTCATATAAAAGAAGCCCACAAAAGGAATCAGGGAGCGCCGCTGCCATTTCACCAGCTTTTTCTGCACGGGCTGCTTCAGATCCCGGGTTCGAATACTGCGCCGCAGACGGCCGATCACACTCTTCTGCTGTCCTTTATTCCGGCGCAGATCGGTGACGCCCAGATACAGCGGCCAGAAGATTAGGAACCAGTAGGTGAACATCCCGTCCAGATTGGACGCCAGGTAATCCCGCGCTGATGCCGCATAATCCTGGATTCCATAAGAAACGACCCATCCCAGGCTGAAACCGCTCCAGGCTAAAAATTCATCTATGAAGCGCAAAATCAAATAAATCGGAAGGACGAAGAAGAACAGCAGCTTGATTTCCAACCAGATTTTCCCAGTCCATCCGATGATGATTTCCCTACCTGCCCTTCGCGGCTTCCGTAGCGCCCACGCCAGAAGTAACAAAAGGAGAGCCGCCGCCAGACCGGCTTCGCTGCGTACCAGCTGCCGTCTATCTACCGCCAGACTCTCCTTCAGACGGTAGAGGACGCCGCCATATCGGTTGGTTCCGTTTGTGCCGCTGACCACATAGAGCTTTGGCTCCTTCGCCGCTGCCAGATAGACTGCGATTGCTTTCGCCTCATCCCCGGCTGTGAAATTCTGATAACCCGGCACGGCCCAGCGGCTGTTTTCCCGGTAGATCCCGTCGCCGTAGACGTCCACCATCTGACCGTCCTTTTCCATGGCTACCTTGCCGTCACCGTCTTTATTGTAGATCAGCTGAAAATTATACTCCTCCGCCGGGATCCAAGACGCGAAATCCATGCCGATGCTGGCATTTTCCGCGTCCAGTCCGTCGATGTTCGTATAGGTCAGTTTTCCGTCTTTAAACACCGCGTAACGCAGGTTCTGGTCGGCTTTCATTTCCTCCAGATAGGCATTAAAATCCGCCGTGCTGTATCCGCCTGCTTCTGTGGCTGCCTCTTCATAGCTCATGGATCCTGAGTAACCAGACGTCCACCATTCGGATATGACCGTACCGCTATCCTCTGTGACCGTATCTGCCGCATAAGAATCATACCGATAGCCGGAATCGCTGTAGCTGTACTGATAGCCCATCCAGTCCTTTCCCTTGAGTCCGATGCCGATCAGATCCTCCAGCCGATTCGACATGGTCGTGGCAAATTCCTGCGTTTTCTGATAATCGGACTGCCGCAGATCCGTGTTCGAAATCAGTGTCAGCATGGAAATGAAGTTGTAAATCAACAGCGTCATTCCCAGAAAGAAGGCAAGCATGCCTATCCAGATTTTAGATTTTTTCCATTTTGTATCCAATTCCCCACACCACCTTTAAATATTCCGGTTCTTTCGGATTGAGCTCGATCTTTTCGCGAATGCGGCGGATATGTACCATGACCGTATTCTCCGGCGCGTAGGCTTCCTCCTCCCAGACCCGGCGGTAAATCTCCTCCGCCGGGAAGACGCGGCCCCGATTCATCATCAGAAGCTCCACAATCTTCGTCTCGGTGGCGGTCAGCCGCACCGGCTCTCCGTCCGCGTACAGGGTCCGTTCGGACTGGCGATAGGTGAGACGGCCATTTCGGATCTCGTCCCCGGACACGCCTGCGTGGATGTCACCCAGCATGGTATACCTGCGCAGCTGGCTTTTTACCCGGGCTGCCAGCTCCTGGGGATGAAAGGGCTTCGCCACGTAATCGTCGGCGCCCATGGACAGGCCTAAGATTTTGTCGGTCTCCTCGCTTTTGGCGCTGAGGACGATGATCGGGATATTTTTCCGCTCCCGGATTTTCATGACAGCGGACAATCCGTCCAGGCGCGGCATCATCACATCCATGAGGATGAGCTGCACCGGCTTTTCCACCGCCAGTTCCAGGGCCTGTAGGCCGTCGTAGGCCTTCAGCACCTGATAACCCTCTTTTTCCAGAAGCACTGCAATGGCTCTCACAATCTCCCGGTCGTCGTCTACTACCAGTACGCATTCGTTCATATTTGCTCTCTCCTTTTCCGGTGGTTTCAGGATACCCTTTCTTTCTTACGGGACACCGGAGGATTTTCTTACAGCTTTCTTACAATCTCAAATCTTTTTCATTGACCGGATTGTAGAAAATCTGTACCCGCTCGATATAGGGTGCACCCTCCACGGAAATCAATTCGCCGCGCTTCAGGCCCACCAGGACTTTGTCCTTGGCCTCCATCAAATTCTGAAAATTACTCTCGTCCGTATCCTGCCAGTAGCAGCGAAGCTCCAAGGCCGGGTTACGGGTCTGCCGCCAGGTATCGGCGGCGTCATCGTAATAGTCATCCTCCTGGACGTTCTCTTCGATCCGCGGCTCCACCATGTCTTTATTGTAGGTAATGCGGAACAGCACGGTATTTTCCGGAATGCTCTCGTCGGCCTCCACATCGGGAGCCGTATCCCAGTAGCCGTCAATATTCCAGACGCCCTGCTCCGGGTCGATCTCTTTGCTGATGTCTCTGGTAACGATATCTATCTTGCCGACCACCTCCGTACCGCCGTAGGACAGGCTTGAAAATTCTCCGAAGGCCACGCCCGCGCCGATGCCGGACAGCAGGATGCCGCCGCAAAAGATGCCGATAGTTATTTTATGCAATCTGGTCATGTTCATCCTCCTCTGCCTCTACGGCCTCGTCTGTGAAATCGTCTTCTTCCGGCTCTTCGTACGTATCGTCCTCATTTTCCAGGGCAACGGTTTTCCCTGCGCTCTTTTTCCGGCGAACCAGACCCCAGGCTGCGCAGGTCAGCGCGCCGCCGCAGAGCAGGCCGCCAAAACTCATCAAGGTCACGCCGATAAGCGGGTAGCCTTGGAAGCAGAGAATCAGGAGCACGCCAAAACAGAAGATGGCTGCAATGGTTCCCAGACCTAAGCAAACCGCCGCGCAGAACCAGAATACGTTCCAGCAGAGGCGTACACCCCAGCGGAGCAGATCCCAGCAAATGTGGAAAAGCCACAGCATCAGTTTTCTTAAAACGCGGGCGGCACTGCCGATGAGGCTGCCACAACCCTTCAGGATGTCACGACAGAAGCCGATAAGTTTTCCTGGCATGCCCTGTTCGGATCCGGAATCTGCCTTTCGGGAAACTGCCGGGCCATATCCGACAGTACTTTTCTCTGAAGCGTCGCTGTCTGCGGCTGTCCTCTGTCTGGCCGAGCTTTCAGTTCCATCCGGCTGCTCCACCGGCTTTCCTACAGGCTTCTTATGCAACGGTTTTCCAATCCAGGCGCAGACCTCCTGTATCCACTGTACCAGCTTCTTTCCCGCTTTTTTTAGAAATCCGCCCGCCTGACGGATTCCCTGCTCCGCAGACTGGGCCGCGCTCTCGAAATCCATCTTTCCCCGACGGCTGCTGTCGCCGTACTCCGGGTTCACATGGTAGGCCTCCAGAATCTCCGCCGCCAGTTCCTTCACCGGCCCGAAATCGCCAATGGCCTCCTCCTCGGACATGCCGTTCTGTATCTTCATATCAATATGCTGGGCATATTCATCCAGAATGTCCTGCTGCTCCCG
Source organism: Laedolimicola sp. (assembly GCF_051972735.1). NCBI lineage: Bacteria > Bacillati > Bacillota > Clostridia > Lachnospirales > Lachnospiraceae > Laedolimicola > Laedolimicola sp. Next base: position 7,377 of record NZ_JBOKYU010000059.1, read on the forward strand.
TTCCTCCAGCACCTTCAGATGTCCCGCAAGCTCTGTCAGAAATGCTTCTTTACTCATGTTGTTCTCCCTCCTTCAGGTACTTCCCGACCTGCTGCTGAAATTCTATCCATTCCTTCGCCAGGGAATCCCGGTAAAGAATCCCTGCTGCCGTCAGATGATAATATTTTCGTGGGGGCCCTTCTGTGGACTCCCGAAGGTATGTCTCAAAATAATGTTCATTGGTCAGGCGCTTCAGCAGCGGGTAAATAGTTCCCTCATTCACGTCAATAACCCGGGAAACCTCCTCCACCAGCTCATACCCGTACCGATCCTTCCGGCGCACCGCCTCCAGCACAATCAGCTCCAGCACGCCTTTTTTAAATTGTGGGTTCATTTCATCCCTCCCGCACGTTCCTGTGTCTGATATTAGGTTACACCCACTACTATGCAATGTCAAGTACTAAAGTTTTAAGAATAGTTTAAGATCGATTTTTCTGCTTTTTTCTATTTTCTTCTTGACAACAACCATCATTTCATGGTATAAATATTAAGCACGTTTGATACAGGGGATTGGTCAAATGGCATGACAGGGGTCTCCAAAACCCTTAGTGGGAGTTCGATTCTCTCATCCCCTGCTGAAAGAAGCCTGAAAGTTTGATGCTTTCGGGCTTTTTTTACAATAAAAGGGCTGGAATCTCTGATTTTTCTCAAAGATTTCAGCCCTTTTCCATGCATTTTCCGGCATCTACTCCGCGAACTTCACCACCAGCTCCCGCTCCCCGATGGCGCCTGCAAAGAGCCCTGTGAGGAGCTGCTTGGTCTGGGTCCTGGCTTCGGCTTTCAGGCTGTCGAAGTCGGCTTTTTCTTCTACGTCTTTCTGGGCGGCGGTCATGCCGTCCAGGACGTCTGTTTTCTTGCCCCAGTTCAGGAGGGCGGCTTTCTCATCGTAGAACTGGATGGAATCGGAATCCACCACGGTGTCCAGGATCCGGACTGCCGGAAGGGTCAGCTGCACCTCCTTGTCGGTGATCTTGATGTCCGCCTGAGACAGGTCCACGCCGGCCCGTACCTCGGCCCGGTAGGTCATGGTGAAGGACTTCTGGGTCAGTAGCGGGATGCTGCCGTCAGAGTAGTAGACCAGACCGTTATAGGTCAGCTTGGCCGTGGTCAGCTCGCTGACCATCTCCAGCTTGTCGCTGATGAAGCTGCTGGTGATCTGCGTCTCGCTCTTCGGCGCAAAGCGGTTCGCCACGAACACGACGGCTGCCGCTATCACCACAATCTCGATAAAATGCAGAATTGTCTTAAAGCCTACCCGTCTCCTAGGCCGCTCTTCCCGTTCTCTCTTCTCTCTCCTCATACCTTATTCCTCCGTCACCAGCTCGCCAAAGTCCTTCTTTTCAAACTCCTGAATGGAAATATTCTTCTTATTCGGGTTCGCATACACGAAGGTCTTGTCCACATTTTCGATGTAGTTTTGAATCTTGTCGTTGGTGGCGCTGATGATGGCCTGGAAGCCTAAGCTTCTTATCAAGTCGATGCAGCTGGCCACCTTCTCCGCATCCATCTTGGAAAAGGCCTCGTCCAGCACCACCAGACGGATGGTAGGCCGTCTGGACGCCCGTGCGGACAGATTGATGCGGTAGGCCTGGGCAAAGCTGGCCAGAAGCGCGATGTAGAGCGGGTTCTGGCCCTCGCCGCCGGAATTCTTCTTAATCATTTTGCTGAGGCCAATGACCAGGCGCTGCTCGTCGCCCTCCACGATCTGCTCCATCTCAAAAGACAGGTAGGTCCGGTAATCCGCATATTTCTCCATGTTTTTCCGGGCCTCCTCCAGCTCCGCCGCTGTGGCGTTTTCCGGCGGAATAAAGAGATCCAGAAGCTCGCTGATCATGTGGCCGTATTTATTTTCATGGCTCATGGAAAACAGGTTCATCTGGTGATCCACGGACACGGACAGGGTGGACGGATCGATGTCCAGATCCTCATCCATGAACATATCGTAAAACTCGCCGTCCCGGCCCTTGCTCCGACCGATACGGAACTGGTAACGGTCCTTGCCGAAATCCAGGTTCCGGATAATCCGGTTCAGCTCATCCCTGCGCACATAGGCCTCCCGGATGGCGCTTCGAATCTTGTAGATAAAGTCCTCTTTAAAATGCTCCACCGCAGACTTGGCCTGGGCGTTGGCTTTTTTCTTATAAGCCTCCAGCTCGCCGCACTGAAGCTTCGCCAAAAGCTTCTCGTAATCCCCATTGTCCCCGGCAGACGCGGAGAAATCCCGCTGGGGATGATTTTTCAGGTAGTCGGTCCGAACCTCCACCAGGACGCTCTTCTGCTTCTCGCAGTCCGCGATGCTTCGCTCCATGGCCGCAGCCGTCTCCTCCAGAAGCCGCGCATAACGGGGATTTTTATACTCCTGTATATAGCTCTCGAAGGCTTCCTCATCTTTTTCGGAACCACGGAGCGCGCGTTCCGCCTCCACCAGCTCCACGTTTCGGCCGGTCAGACCCGCACTGCCGCTCTCCACGGAACGCTCCTTGTCCCAGATCTGATGCTTCACCCGTTCCAGTTCGACCTTCGCGGCAGCCTGCTTCTCCAGGATCTCCGTCCGCTTCGTCTTCAGCTCTTCCACGATACCGGAATTCAGCTCCTCCATCCGGTTCTTCAGCTCCTGAAGCTCCTTCTCCTTCTGCTGTTTTTCCTTCACATCATCCAGCAGGCTCCGGTATTCCTCCGTGGCGTCGGCCAGATATTCATGGGCCAGAATTTCAGATGCCAGATCTTCTGTCTTCTTAAACTGTCCGATTTTGTCAGTGAGCTTCTCAAGCTGAGCGGAAAGCTCCTTCTGTCGCTGCTGCTTACTCTTTTCGCCGATGTAGGCGAATTTCGTGTAATTATCGGGATTCAGGCGGCGCAGCTGATAGTTCTGATACAGGCGGCAGTCCGCGGTCACGCCGATGCGGCATCCGCGAAGCTCCTCGGTATTCTCGCATTTCTGCACATTTCCCAGAAGGAAATCCACGTAGGCCTTCACATAAGCCTCGCCCGCCTTCACCTCCGAAGCCAGCGCCTCAGGCTTCACATGCTGCTCCTCCTTCATCAAACGCTCCGTATCCACCACAGATACCCGCCAGTATTTCTTCGGATCCAGGGTTTCATAGATGGCCATAGCTTCCTTCACGTACTTCGGCTCCACGATCAGGGCCAGCTTGTTCCAGGCCAGGAAGCCCTCGACGGCGTTGCGCCATTTCTCATCACGAATCTCCAAAAGATCCGCCAGAATCCGCACCTGCACCCGCCTGCCAAGGCTCTCGTACAGCCGACGCTCTATTTCCGCCCGGGCAAAGGTCAGCTCCTTCGGGTAGGACGTCTTGCCGGAACGCAGCTCCGCAAGCTCGCTCTCAATAAGCTTCGCTTCCTTCCGAAGCGTCCGCATCTCAGACGCCGCCTCACGCTGCTCTCCGTCCGCCTCCTCATG
>NZ_JBOKYU010000060.1:0-10277 GCF_051972735.1 Laedolimicola sp.
TCTCTATGCGGTATCGCAGCAGATAGCGGATAGCCCCTGGGGCAGACATCTCCCAATGAGCTGCTCCAAGCCACACCGGCCCGAATTCATAAGAAGCCCTCTTTTTCTTTGGTTTCCTTTAGGAAAAGTCTATCACATTATTTTCTGCAAATCAATCTGCCGCACCTGTTCCAGCAGAAATTTATACCGTTTCTGCACTGAATAAATCTCATAAGTATAGCAGTCGATCAGATCCGGATCAACCACAGTCTCGAAATTGGCGTAGGCTGTGTCCAGCGCGTTTTTTGTAAGCGTCAAATCTTCCATCAGCTGCCGCCGGGCCGAGAAGCGTTCATACTCCTCCAGCGGCTCCTCTTTTTTGAATAATCCCATAAAATCCCCCGTATCTGAAAATGAATTATCTATAGTAGGAGTATAGACTGATGGGAGAGGAAATATACGGAAAAACCTGTTTGTGTGAATTATTTTCAGGTAGCTTATGTATAAATCGAGAAAACGAGTTGTATACATTAAAAAAAAGCAGGCGGTTCTATGAAAATCATCAACTTTCTTCTCCGCGCCGTGTTTGGCGCTATCGGTATTCAGGTTATCAACGCTATCCTTCTATCCCAGAATGTTTCCGTTTTTGTGGGGTTAAATCCATTGACCATTTGTACGGCAGGAACCCTTGGAATCAGCGGGATTGGGCTGCTTTACGGAATCGCGGCCTTCGGAATTTTGTGAACCATTTACAATAGACAAACAGAAGAGCACGGGCTATACTTTAGCTACCGTCAGAGATGGCGGTTCGATCGATCAGAATTCTTACAAAAGACCGGCAGAACGTGAGCCGGTACTGTCTTGGTTTGTGTCAGACCATAATTCCTGAGTGGACAAGGGGTGGAAGGAGGACAAGGAGACATATTGCGTGAAAAAGGGGAAAACGAGAGAAAGAGGCCTGAGCCATTCCTTATGGCGGCGGTATTTCTGGGATTGGAGCTGTGGCTCAGTATGATGACCGGGCTGTTGCTGTGCTCAGGGATGTAGACGATGAGAGGAAGGCAGATGGCGGTCTGCAGCAGGGAAAGGGAGTATGTGCAGCGGTTTGCGGAGTATGTGAACCGACGCCCGGCTTCATTGCTGGCAGTCCATGGGTTTACCGACAGCGGGGAGCTTTCCGCATATACGAAAGAACATCCGGTGGATCTGTTGCTTCTGTCAGAGGAGATAGCAGCGGAGCTGCCAAAGAAAAAAGAATATGGAACTGTCATTCTGTTATCGGGGGAAGAGTATCAGACCGGGCCCCAGACAGAATATCCGAGAATCTACAAGTACCAGTCCTGTCCGCAGATCTTAAGGCAGGCCATGGATTTCTATGCGGAACAGGCAGCGGTGGTTCCGGGCGTCATGCTTCGTACAGAAGGGATGAAGCGAATTGCCGTTTATTCGCCCGTGGGGAGAACCGGTAAGACGGGATTTGCCCTGGCTCTGGGGAAGGAGATTGCGAAGAAGAGACGGACGCTGTACCTGAATCTGGAGGAATATTCGGGATTTGCGGAATTGTATCCTGTGGATGGGGGCTGGACTTTATCGGAGCTTCTGTATTTTCTGAAACAGGGAAAGTCAGCCTTTGGTTGGAAGCTGGAGGGGATGATTCGTTCCATGGGGGAAATGGATTATATACCGCCCTTACGTTCTCCTGTGGAATATGAAACTGTGAAACGGGAGGACTGGAAGCAGCTTTTGGAACTGCTTGAAAAGGAGAGCCGCTATGAGGTGGTGATTCTGGATTTAAGTGAAGCCGTGGACGGCTGGTATGAACTGCTGGATGCGTGCAGCGGGATCTATACGCCTGTGGAGCCGGATGAGACCGCGAAGGCGAAAATGAAGCAGTATGAAGAGACGTTGAAGCTGCTTGAGCTGGAGCAGATACTGGAACGGACGCAGAAGCTTGAGCTGTCCGCCTATGACGGACTGGAATTACTGGTGAAGTCCGAAGGAAAAAGGTGGTGCGAGCCGTGAAGAGAAACAGGGAGGAACTGACCCGGGAGCTTCGAGGTCGTGTGCAGGGACGTCTGGATCTGTCGCGGGAACTGTCAGACGGGGAAGTACAGGCGCTGATTGACGAAGAGATTATGCAGAAGAGCCGGGAAGGGTATCTGATGCTGGAAGAGAGGCTGCGGCTGCAAAAAGAACTGTTTAACTCCATGCGGCGTCTGGACATGCTTCAGGAACTGATTGAAGATCCGGAAGTGACAGAGATTATGGTAAATGGACCGGAAAATATCTTTGTGGAGCGTGGCGGAAGGCTGACCCGGTGGGAAAAAAGTTTTTCATCCAAAGAAAAGCTGGAAGACGTGGTACAGCAGATTGTGAGCTTCTGCAACCGGAGCGTATCCAAGGCAAGTCCCATTGCGGACGCCCGATTGGCAGATGGATCCCGTGTCAATATTGTGCTGGATCCGGTGGCGCTGAACGGTCCGGTGATAACGATCCGCCGTTTTCCGAAAGAACCGGTACGGATGCGGCAGCTTCTGGAATGGGGCTCCATCAGTGAGGAAGCCGCAGCATTTTTGCGGAAGGTAGTAAAAGCCGGGTATAACATCTTTGTAAGCGGCGGAACCGGGTCCGGAAAAACCACCGTGTTGAATGCTCTGTCAGAGTTTATCCCGGCAGATGAGCGGATTATTACGATAGAGGATAATGCGGAATTACAGCTTGACCGGGTGGAGAATCTGGTGATACTGGAGGCCAGAAATGCCAATCTGGAGGGTGAACGTGAGATTACCATCCGGGATTTGATCAAAACATCCTTACGAATGCGCCCCGATCGGATCATCGTCGGTGAGATCCGCGGGGCAGAGGCTATCGATATGCTGCAGGCCATGAATACGGGGCATGACGGTTCCTTAAGCACCGGACATGCCAACAGTCCGACGGATATGTTGTCCAGGCTGGAGACCATGGTGCTGATGGGAATGGATCTGCCGCTTACGGCAGTACGGCGTCAGATTGCGTCAGGAGTGGACCTGATCGTGCATCTGGGGCGTCTCAGGGACGGCAGTCGAAAGGTGTTGGAAATTGTGGAGCTTACCGGAATGGAGCAGGGAGAGATCTGCCTGAGATCCCTGTTTCACTTTGAGGAGGAGCCGGGGCATGAAAAAGCAGAAAAGGTGGCGGGACAACTCAGGCGTACAGAAGAACTTTTGCATACGGAGAAGCTTCGGGCAGCGGGAATAAGAGAAGAATAGGAGAAAACAGATGGATTACCGCAGATATTGTTTTCGCAGAGAAGAATATATTCGCTATGGACTGGAAGCGGCGGGGCTTAGCATGGTGATTGCGTTCTGCTTCTATAATTCTCCGGTGGCGCTGATTTTGGGAATTCCGGTAGCTTTCTGGTATTTTCGGGAGAAGAGGAAAAAGCTGTCGGAGCGGAGAAAGGCGGCCTTAAAGCTTCAGTTTAAGGACGCGGTGCAGGGAATGGCGGCGGCCCTGGCAGCAGGATATTCTGTAGAAAATGCAGTTCGGGAAACCGGGCGGGATCTGCGAATGATTTATGAGGAAAATGCGGATATGGTGCAGGAGCTGGCAGCTATGCAGCGGCGGATGGATTCAAATCAGACGCTGGAGGAAGCCATGCGGGATTTCGCGGAGCGAAGCGGAATTCCGGAAGCAGAAACCTTTGCGGAAATCTTTACGATGGGGAAGCGAAGTGGTGGCGATCTTATCGAAATTATGGAAGATACGGCCAGAACCATAGCGCAGACAGTGGAAACAGAACGGGCGATTGCGGCGACACTGGCGTCCAGGCGCTACGAGCAGAAGATTATGAATGGAATTCCCTTTGTGATTGTGTTGTATCTGCGGATAGGATGTCCGGGATTTATGGATCCGGTGTATGGAAATATCGTTGGAGTATGCGTGATGACAGGCTGCCTGCTTCTGTATCTGGGCGCCTGGTATCTGGGAAGGAGAATGCTGGAAATCGAGGTGTAGCATGAAGCTGTTAGAAAAGCTTAACCGAAGGCTGCTTGGAAAAGCCGGAAATGTGTATCCCGGAAAAGAAAACGTGGCGGAAAATTTTCGGATATTACATGCGGAGAAAAATGTAGAGGGCAGATTGGAGGCGTTTTATGGAGAGAAGCTGAAGCTTCTTATACTGATTCTGGGAGCCGGCGCAGTTCTGACGGCGGCGTTCTGGGTAAATGAACGCAGCAGTATGCTTATGGAAGAAGGACACTTTCTTCCGCGTAAGGAAAAAACGTATACCCGGGAAATCTGGGCAGTACCCGATAAGGAATCCGGAAAAGACAGGGAAGCCATTGTGGTAGAGGTAGAACCCCAGGGGCTGACAAAAGAGCAGGTGAAGGAACTGCTGGCGGAAGAAACAGCCCGCATGGAAAACTATATTATCGGAGCGAACAGTTCCCTGCAGGAGGTGCGGACGGATTTGAATCTGATTCGGGAAATCGAAGGTACGCCAGTCACCGTGGACTGGGAACTGGACTCCTATGAAGTGCTGAATCTGGACGGGAGTATCCGCAAGGAGAAGGTAACAGAGGAGGGCACGATTGTAAGCTTAAGAGGCCGCCTGCGATGCGAAGATCAGGAAAGCATCTACGAGGCAAATGTTCGGGTACTCCCTGAGATACTGAGCCCGGCCCGGCAGTGGACGGAGGTACTCTCTCAGACGATTCAGAGCTTTCAGGAGAAGAGCCGTCTGGAGAATCGGAAAGAGTTGCCGGAAAATGTGGATGGAATAAATCTGAACTGGAGGGAAAAGAAAAGCTCTTCCGTGGCAGTAATTCCCATTCTGACAGTTATCAGTCTGATTCTGGTATATACGGCGAAGGATCAAGAGCTTAAAAAGCTGGTGCAGGAACGGGAACTGGAGCTTCGCCGGGATTACGCACAGGTGGTGAGTAAGCTGGTGTTGCTCCTGGGAGCCGGAAGCGCACTCCGGATGGCCTGGGAGACGATGGTGGCAGATTATCAAAAAAAACGGGAAGCGGGAGGACCGCGGCGGTATGTGTATGAGGAAATGGCGCTGGCCTGCCGGGAGATGCAGAATGGCGTTTCGGAAGGAAGGGCGTACGAGAATTTCGGACTTCGTTGTCGGCTGCCCTGTTACCTGAAGCTGGCCGCACTGCTGGAACAAAATTTGAAGAAAGGAAACAGAGGGTTAAGCGGTCTGTTAAGAGAAGAGGTGGCAGAAGCCTTTGAACAGCGGAAAGAGCTGGCGCGTGAGCAGGGTGAAAAGGCGGCCACCAGGTTACTTTTTCCCATGGTGTTGACGCTGGTGGTGGTGATGCTTCTTGTGCTTGTGCCTGCGGGAATGTCGATGCAGATGTAAAAGGAGGAAAGTAAAATGATGAGATTAAAACAGGGATGGAAAAATCTGTGGGAGGATCAGAGAGGAATCGGAACGGTGGAAATGATATTGATTCTGGTGGTTTTGATTGCGCTGGTACTGATTTTTAAGAGTAAGCTGACTTCCCTGGTAAATGAGATTTTTGACAAGATCACAAAACAAAGCCGTCTGGTATAAAAAGAGATGAAAAAACGGGGAGAAATTACCGTTTTTCTGAGTCTGATGCTGTCCGTACTGCTGTTTTTCTTTCAGGCTCTGTTTCAGTCCGCGGAAAATGCCCTGTTTCGAAGCCAGATGGAGGAGGCGCTGGAACTCAGTGAGTATTCAGTGCTTTCGGAATATCACAGGGAGCTTTGGAAGAGGTATGAACTGTTTTATCTGGATCTGAGCTATGGGGGCGGAGCGGAGAAGACGGAGTATCTGGAGCAGCGGGCAGAGGAATTCCTGAATCTGAATTTGAAGCCGGGAAAGGTGAAGGCTCTTGAAACCTGGGATTATGCAAGGGCCACTGATGGACGCGGAGAGGCGTATTATGAGCAGGCGGTGTCTGTAATGAAGGCAAAGAGGGGAGCATCTATTCTGGAAAGCTTTCAGGAGTATGCGGAATACGTACGGCAGGCTGCCGAGCAGGAGGAAAACTACCGGGAAGCGGACGACAGGGAAAGCAGGAATCTGGAAGAACTCAGCCGACGCCGGGAAGAAGAGGAAGAGGAAGGTACGCCAAATCCGGCGGAGCAGACAGAACGGTTAAAGGGGGGAAGTATCCTGCATCTGATTCTTAAAGATCCGGGAAGCGTATCCGGGAAACGCGCGGAGCTGGCCGGGGTTCCATCAGACCGGACGCTGCTTACGGGCTCCGGTGCAAGAGGAAAAAACGCATATGGAGTCTTGAATGACGCCTGGTTTCTGGCGTATCTGCTGGAACATTTTGGAAATGCGGCAGCTTGCCTTACAGGAGAAAAGGAGGGTGGGCCGTGGCTTGATTATCAGCTGGAATATCTTATTGCAGGCCGGGATTCGGATATTGCCAATCTGGAAGCGGTATGTGGAAGATTATTGGCTATCCGGGAAGGAATGAACTATGCGTATCTGCTTACAGATTCCGCAAAGGTGGCGGAATGTACCGCTATGGCTACGCTGCTGGTAGGAGCGACACTGATACCGGGGCTGGTAGAGGCGGTAAAGCAGATGCTGCTTCTGACGTGGGCTTTTGCGGAAAGTGTTCTGGATCTGAGACTGTTGCTGAACGGAAAGCGGGTAGCATTCCGGAAAGATGCATCGACCTGGAAAATATCGCTGAGTAACGCATTGGAGCTGGGTGATTTATCCGGAATGGACGATAACGAGGATGCGGACGGACTGCTGTACCGGGATTATCTTGGAATCTTACTGACGTTGACCGGGCGGGAAAAGAAAAGTATGCGAAGTCTCGATGTGATCGAGGGCGCGGTGCGGGAAGCATCCGGCGGTCAGCGGTTTTATGTGGATCAGTGTATTGACTCCTTTCGGCTGCGGACCATATGCATGAAAGGGCAGGAGTATACGGCAGAGCGCCAATTTTGCTATGAATGGTAACAGAGGGAAAAGGGAGGTGTACCGGGATGTTCTTTCGTACAGAGATATGTCTGATTAAATTCAAAGCTCTCCAGGCAGTGGACGACGGTGGAACTGTTATTCTTGTAAATTCTGACAAATCTGTTTCTTACTCTGAGCGCGGAAGAACATCCCGGTGCATCTTCCGGAATAAGGGCAGCATGACCGTGGAAGCGGCTCTGGTTTTTCCGATTTTTCTGCTGGCTGTGACGGCGTTTCTTTATCTTCTGGTTCTGACGCAGCTGAAGATAGAGACGGGAGGAAGTCTGACGGATGCGGGAAAGGATTTGGCAGTGCTGGCGGAATATTCGGACACAGCCGGAGGCATGGGATCGACTGCAGCGGTTATACTATATGGAAAACAGGAGGTAAAGGCAGCTCTCTCCGGGAAAGTGGCGGCTGCTGTCTTAAAGGACGGAGCGGATGGACTATCTCTGCTTGGAAGCAGTTGGGATCCGGAAAAGTCCCTGATTACTCTGGAAATCTCCGGACAGGCTGTATTCCCGCCGGGAATTTCATGGTTTCATCCGGTTCGGATTCGGCAGAAACGGGTAGTACGGGGCTGGACAGGCTTTGGCGGACGGGAACGGTCGTCGAATAGTGAGAAAGAAGAAGTGGTATATGTAACGGATTACGGGACTGTCTACCATCGGGAACTGAGCTGCCGCTATCTGAAGCTGTCTATCCGACAGAGCGGACTTTCGGAAGTGGCGGATCTGAGAAATGAATCCGGCGGAAAGTATTATCCCTGTGAAAAATGCTGGAAGGAAGGAGCGGATCCTGTGTTTCTGACAGACGACGGCACGCGGTATCATCAGAGCCTGAACTGTTCGGCGATGGTACGCGGAATTCATACAATTCCGCGTTCAGAAACGATGCTGCCGCCCTGTTCCGTATGCGGAGGTTAAAAAATGTGGAAGGAATATTATGTGGCGGTGCTGTTGCTGTTGAACGGTATATGGGACTTTAAGCGGCGGGAAGTCTGTATCCCGATGATCCTGCTTTCAATGGTTGTGGGACTGGCAGTAAATGTTCGATTTCGGGAGCTGTCTGCGGTTGAAATACTGGGTGGACTGGGAATAGGAGTCGTGATGGTGATCCTGTCTTTTCTTACGAAGGGAGCCATCGGGATGGGAGACGGCTGGCTTTTGTGCGCCACAGGCGTGTTCCTTGGCGCGTCGGGAAATTTTGAACTGTTACTGACAGGAGCGCTAATCTGTGCGGCAGCGCTTGGAATCGGACTGCTTCTGGGTAAGGTACATTGGAAAGATTCGTTTCCGTTTGCGCCGTTTCTGTGTCTGGCGCAGTTCTGGAGGATGTTTCTATGAGTGCAGGGTGGAAAAGAGGAAGTTTTACGGTGGAAGCCTCGATTCTGATGCCGTTTTTGATGTGGATTATTTTCGTGATGCTGTGCCTGGGGCTGTTCTGGCATGATCGGAGTGTACTTTCTGCCTGCGCCTCGGAACTGGCAGGCAAAGGAGCGGCGCGGAAATATGAAACGGAAGCACATCTGGAAAGCTGGCTTTCCACAGAGGCGTCCGCTCTTGTAGAGGATCGTCTTTATCTTCTGAAGGTAACTGACATAACGGTGAAGGTGACGGCTGAACAGGTAACCGTGGCTTATGCGGGAAGCAGTCCGGTTCTGGGCGGACTGCAAACGAAGGAGCAGGAAAAATCCGGACGGAAAAATCCGGTCAACCTTCTTCGAAAAACCAGACTTTTAAAGGAACTGGCAGGAAAGGTGTGAAGAAATGGAGGTTAGTTACAGAAGGGAACTGGATCACAATTATCTGGTTTTGGAAGAAAAGGAATTTCAGGAGAATTATCAGGTAAATATGCTTCTGAAAAATCGGATTCCGGGGTTTCTGGAGTGCCGGATGACCAGGGTTGACAAAAAAGCGTTTTTTTATTATGAGATTACATCCAGACAGAATCTGAGACTGGTGCTGGAACGGAAGCGATTGAGCCTTACGGAGATGATAAGACTGCTGGAGGGGCTTGAGCAGGCGGCGCAGACCTGCGAGGAATATCTGCTGGATGGAGAACGGATTTTGCTGCAGCCGGATTTTATCTATCTGGATCCGGATGAATGGAAGATTTGGGTATGTTTTTATCCTTTTGAGAAGCAAGAGCTGGGTAGTCAGCTTTTGGGGTTGGCAGAGTATCTGCTGGATCATCTGGACCGGCAGGATTCCGGCGCAGTAACGCTTGGATATGAGTTTTACCGAATGGCAGGAGAGGAGAACCCTTCGATTCGCAAGCTTTTGGAAGAATGGGGGAACGCGGAAGCAGGCAGTGCTCGGAGTGTGAGTGCGGAGGCGGCGGGAAATCAGGAAAATGAAGAGGGAAAATTGGTATTTTCCTATGAAAAATTCGGAGCCGATGGGATGGCAGACAGCTCCGGTGCCTGGGAGGGAGCGCGGGAAAACCGTCTGGCGGAAAACTTCCCGGAGTGGGTGGACGCTTCATCCGGTGGAACAGCCTGCCTTGCAGGCGTCCGGGAACCGGGACTCTTTCTACGAAGCGAGAGCGCAGCTTATCCGGATCTCCGCGTCGGTAAAGAGAGCTTTATGATAGGCAAGAAAAAAGACGCCGTGGACGGCTGGCTGAAAGCCCGTGGTATCTCCCGCATCCATGCCAAAATCTCCCGGGAAGAGGACTGCTACTATCTGACTGACTTAAATTCCACTAATGGCACCTTTCTGAACGGAGGCCGCCTGGGCGTTAACGAAAAAGCCCGTCTGCGACCGGGCGATTCCGTAGGATTCGCGGATATCCGGTATGTGGTGGAAGGGTAAAAGAAGCTTGTAAATAATACATAAATCCGCTATACTGAAGGGGCAGAAAGGCGGTGGAAAGAGTGGAAGAAATGAGTGATAAAGAATTGGTCACTGTTACGATTGACAGATATACGAGTTTACAGCGTATCAAAAAAGCGAATGGGGAAACTGTAAACGAGGAATTGGATTATCAAATCAAAACACTGATGGCCATGCTTGCTTCTATGGGAGTAAACGTAGAAGATTTGACTCTGTAGAATACAGAGGGAAAGACACATGAATCATACAAAAGATAAAAGAATAGAAAAGATAAAATTATGAGGATGCTGCAGATAACAAAAGTTATGCAGCATCCTCGAGTTTTTTAAAACCGGTATCCGAACTTATACCAGCTCTTTTACGATCGCTAGCAGCTTCTTCACATCCTCGATGCGGGTGTTGCCGGTAGCCTTGTCGATGATAGAGGAGTATACGTGCGGAATCACCTTCTCTACGCCGGCGTTCAGAACGATCTCCATGATCTCGCGGAAGTTATCCAGGTCGATACCGCC
>NZ_JBOKYU010000061.1:0-9780 GCF_051972735.1 Laedolimicola sp.
CGGAAGCAGGGATCCCTGATTGCCTTTGAGGCCGGAGAAGCGATTACCTACGGTCTGTTCAATGCCCAGGAGCGCGGTACCCTGTTCATCGGACCGGGCGAGAAGGTTTACGCCGGCATGATCATCGGCCAGAATGGCAAGGCGGAGGACATCGAGCTGAATGTCTGCAAGACCAAGAAGCTGACCAACACCCGTTCCTCCAGCGCCGACGAGGCACTGAAGCTGACCACCCCGAGAGTCTTAAGCCTGGAGCAGTGCCTGGAGTTCATCGACACGGACGAGCTGCTGGAGATTACACCGAAGTCCCTTCGAATCCGTAAGAAGATCCTGGATCCGACCCTGAGAAAGAGAGCGGGATTTAAGAAGGCTTAAGAGCTTAAGATAGGAAATGAGATAAATGAAAAAGCTATGAACCATTCTTTTAGCAGTATGGTTCATAGCTTTTCTTATTTTATTGTCTTATTCTACATCCTGCAGGGCATCCATATCCACCTCGCCGGTGCGGACCTTGACCACCTTATCCACATTGTATACAAAGATCTTGCCGTCTCCGATGTGACCGGTGTACAGGGCTTTCTTGGCCGCCTCGATGACTGTATCCACCGGGATGCTGCCGACGATGACCTCGACCTTGACCTTGGGAAGCAGGGTTGCGTCCATCTCGACGCCACGGTATTTCTCGCCAGCGCCCTTCTGGATGCCGCAGCCCATAACCTGTGTCACAGTCATGCCTGTCACGCCGATGTCGTTCATGGCTTTCTTCAACTGATCATACCGGGACAGCTTTGCGATGATAGATACCTTGTAAATACCTGTCGCAGACACGGGAGTCTGTACCACCTTGACCGCCGCGTTCTTCTGAGCTTCGGAAGCCGCCTCGTACTCGCCCACGCCCAGGTTTGTATTTTCGTTGACCTCCATAGTCATGGTGTTGGAGATATCCATGATGCTGAAGCCTGCGTATGCGGACGGAAGTCCATGTTCCATGGAATCCAGACCCACAATCTCCTCTTCCTCGCTGACACGAAGTCCAAAGACTGCCTTGATGAAGAAGAATACCAGCGTCATGGTAACTGCGGTCCATGCCAGGACGGAGAACATACCGAGAAGCTGTTTTCCAAGGAGTGTGAAGCCACCGCCGTAGAAGAGACCGGTCAGGGTATCATTTCCCGGAGCGCTGGTAGTAGCGAACAGACCGACTGCGATAGTTCCCCACATACCATTCATGAAGTGAACGGCTACCGCGCCGACAGGATCGTCTACGCGAAGTACATAATCCAGGAACCATACGCCGAAGACCACCAGGACGCCGGCTACTGCACCGATGACGATAGCGCCGAAGCAGTCTGTCACGTCACAGGGAGCTGTAATGGCTACCAGACCTGCCAGGGAAGCGTTCAGACACATGGATACATCAGGCTTACCATAGCGAACCCAGGTAAACACCATACATACGACGGTTGCCACAGCCGGTGCGACCGTTGTGGTAAGAAATACACTTCCCAGCTGCTCTACGCTGGTGCAGGCAGCGCCGTTGAAGCCGTACCAACCCAGCCACAGGATGAAGCAGCCGAGGCAGCCAAGGGGCAGGTTGTGTCCGGGGAACGCGTTTATCTTTGTAATCTTGCCGTCTTTATCTTTTACAAATTTTCCAATACGGGGTCCCAGGATTTTCGCGCCAATCAGAGCGCTGAGACCGCCCACCATGTGGATGGCGCAGGAGCCTGCGAAATCATGGAAGCCAAGCTGGGAGAGCCAGCCGCCGCCCCAGATCCAGTGCGCTTCAATCGGATACACCAGTGCGGAAATGATGCCGGAGTATACACAGTAGGACAAGAACTTCGTACGCTCTGCCATAGCGCCGGATACGATGGTCGCTGTGGTCGCACAGAATACCAGGTTGAATACGAAATTGGAATAATCAAAATTCTCATATGCGGTAAAAATATCGAAGCCGGGCTTTCCGATGAATCCTGCCACATCCTCGCCGAGCAGCAGCCCGAATCCAATCAGAATAAATACAACTGTACCGATACAAAAGTCCATCAGGTTTTTCATCAGGATATTACCGGTGTTCTTGGCTCTGGTAAACCCTGCCTCCACCATGGCAAAGCCTGCCTGCATCCAGAATACCAGTGCGGCTCCTATCAGGAACCAGACGGCAAATAACTGACCGTCGATTGCGCTTAAAATTTCCTGGGTCATAACACTTCCTCCTCTTTCTTACAGATTATTCTGAAGGGCTCCGGAGTTGTAATACATTCCCTGCAGAACGGTATAAAAAAAGGAGACCCGGCTCGCGGAATTTCCGCTTCCAAATCTCCTTTGATATGAACAATATTATAATCAAACATTCCAGAAACTGTCAATGTTAAGATTATCCAAAATTATTCACGAAATTTTTATAAAATTTTTAGTTTTTTCACAAATTTACGCACAAGCTTCTGCTTCTCGTCTGTCGCGGCTCCTGTTTCACGTTCATATTTTATTCATATTTCTTTTAAAAATCGTTCAATTAGTGCTCATATCACATTCATTTTCCGCCCATATAATAACAACATAAGATAAAGAAATACTTAATAAACGCTTATTACCTTATTTTGAATAAACTTTTTCATAATAAATGCCAGGCAGAGCAGCTGCCTGGCATCCTCCCTTTTCAGGAGCTTTTTTAATTATCTGTCTTTTCTTCCCAGTCATCCCCGTAGAGCTCTTCCATGGTGTAGACCTTCACCACAGATTTATCCTCCACGTCTTTATAGGCAGGCCACATAATTTTCACCACGCAGAACAGGGCGCAGCCTGCGATCCACAGACACGTAAGCGTCACCAGGACAGACGGAACGCGGCGCACCGCCTCTCTGGCCCGCTGCTCCAGCCATTTTATCCAGAAGCTTACACCCCGGACAATATAGTACATGAGCGGAACCAGCATAGGCATACTATAGCGACCCTGGGGCTGATAATCCGTCGCGTAGGAGTACCAGAAATTCAGCACATTCGGCACCAGAATCGCTACCAGTAATCCCAGATGCCAGAACAGGCGCTCCGGATCCGCCGGGCTTTTCTTTCTCCGGCTGCGGCATTTTCCCACAGCCTCGGCCAGTATTCCCAGAATTCCCGCAGCGAAAATCAGTGCGTAACCTACGTACATCCACCAACGGAGAGCGTACCACAGAGGCCCCAATACACCGATAAAACTCTTTATGACAGAGATAACCCAGTCGGAATGAAACAGCATATAGGCCATGGAATATCCCTGATTCCGATAGTTCTGCCGGTTCGACGGCTTCAGAATATCCATGGCGTAATGCTCTGCGTACTGATCCTGGGTCTTCAGTCCCAGAATATCCCCGTCATACAGAAAATAATTCCGCACAAACCACCAGCCCGCCAGAATCAGAACAATCCCCAGAATCAGAAAACCTTTTTTCCAGAAAACCTTCCAGATTTCTTTTTTCTCCTTCGGATTCGCTGCCTCACGGCTCCATTTCAAATGGCAGCCCAGGTAAATAAGCGCGGCTGTAATCAGGAAGCCGTAGGCATTGTAATAGGACAGGATGCAGACAGAACAGGATACTGCAATCCAGATACAGTTTTTTACAGGAAACCGTTCTTCCATCCCTTTTATCATATACCATAAAATCATGGCCGACGCCATAAGCGCCATGGAATCACAGTTCAGATACGTAAACAGAAAGCACGCCTGGGGAAGACAGACGGTCAGCAATGTAAACAGCCACTGCATATTCGCCCGGTCAAAGAGCTTCTTGGAAATGGCCCGAACGTAACCTGCGAAAACCATGCCGCAGACCACGCTGACCAGACGGCCCGCAAAGATCAGGGAAAAGGCGTCTTTTGTCCAGATCATGGCCACGCGTACCAGGACAGCCTCTGCCATCTGGGGAAGGATAGGCCGGAAACCATAGGTGAAGCCCCAGGAGTAGTCCATAATCTCCTGCTGATAGCCGGTCGGCAGCTTGCCGTATTCCACGATATAATCCACGATACGGGAACGCATATATTCATCCGGCCCCTCGTTGAAGGGCAGAATCCAGGCCCAGGCAGTAAAGACCAGCAGGATAAAGGCAAAGAAGGCGATCTCCATCCAGTTTTCTTTCGTAAGCTTCTTCATATGTTTAAACGATCCTTTAATTCATATTTTCTTGCATATTATTTTTATTATAGCAATATTACCGGAAGAACACAACCGGGAAAGAAACGAAAACGCCCCTTTAAGTTTACGTTTATTGTTGAAAAAAAATATACATTTTCGACAATAAAAGCCGTCCCTGCAAGCAGGAGCACGGCTTTTACGAACTCTTTGAACCTTATAGTTTTGTGTATTCGACTTGTCCGGCTGCGCCGGGAGAGCGCAACCGCAAGGTCGAATAAAATAAAAGGGAGAGATAGGGCCTGGTGCCCTGAAATATAGGAAAAAGGCATTACCACGGGAATTGGTAACGCCTTTGTTATCATTAGTTTTTCAATATGTATTATCTTTTGTTGAGATGATTCTACTACGGGAATCCGCAAAAGTCAATACCTTCTGCCGTCGAAAAATATCGGTAATTTTTGCTGCATTTTCTGTAATTTGCACAAAAGCAGTCGAAATATGCCGTCTTTCGCTTATCCCAATATCAGCTTGGCACAGCCATAGATACCTGCGTCATTGCCCAACTCCGCCAGAGCGAAGGTAGTCTCACGGGTAGACTTATATGCTACCGGCTGGTAGTGCTTGCGCACATAATCCAGTAGAATCGGACCTGCTTTGGAGACGCCGCCGCCGATAACGATGACTTCCGGATCCAGAACCGCAGTCATGGAAGCAATCGCCTTGCCCAGGTAATCGCCGAATTCATCCGCGATCTTCTTGGCCAGATCATCGTCCTCTTTCACTGCGTCAAAGACGGACTTTGCGCTGATATCATGGTCGCGCAGGACGGAAGGCTCGTTGCTCTTTTCCAGCCACTCCCGCTCCAGGCGTGCAATACCGGTAGCGGACGCATACTGCTCCAGACAGCCCTTGTTGCCGCAGCCACAGCAGCTCTCCTCGCCGTCCTTTACATGGATATGACCGATCTCGCCGCCTGCCCCGTGGGCTCCCACCAGAATCTGTCCGTCGATGACGATACCGCCGCCGACACCGGTGCCCAGGGTAATCATTAACACGTCCCGGTGCCCCTTTCCACCACCCAGCCACATTTCGCCGAGGGCTGCCACGTTGGCGTCATTGCCTGCCTTGCAGGGCAGTCCGGTAAGCTCTGTCAGTTCTTTTGTAACAGCCTTGTAGCCCCAGCCCAGATTGGCAGTATGCGGAACACTGCCGTCCGCAGCTACCGGTCCCGGTACATCTACGCCGATACCCGCGATTTCTTCTTTGTTCAGCTTTTTCTCTTCTATCTTATCCAAAATGGTCTTTGCCAGATCCGGCAGAATCGCTTCGCCCTCATTTTCTGTGTGGGTCGGCACCTCCCATTTATCCAGAACCATGCCATCCGCGTCAAAGAGTCCCAGCTTCATGGTTGTTCCGCCGATATCAGCTCCAAAACAATATTTTTTCATATCCTATATCCCCCAGTATCCTTTTAATTCTTTCTTGTCATGCTTTCCTGCACACGACGGTACAATTCCTGCGCCGCGTTGTAACCCATCTTCTTCTGACGGTTATTAACTGCCGCAGTCTCTACGATAATAGCCAGGTTCCGGCCCGGACGGATGGGCAGGGAATGGCAGACCACCTTATTGCCCAGGAATTCTGTATACTCCTCGGTCAGTCCCAGACGGTCGTACTCCTTGTCCTTATCCCAGTCTTCCAGCTTGATGACCATGTCAATGGTCTGGGTCTCCTTGACGCACTCCACACCGAACAGTGTCTTTACATCCACAATACCGATGCCGCGCAGCTCAATGAAGTGCTTGGTAATCTCCGGGGAACGGCCCACCAGGGTATCGTCGCTGACCTTGTGAATCTCTACCACGTCGTCGGTAACCAGACGGTGACCACGCTTAATCAGCTCCAGTGCAGCCTCACTCTTACCGATACCGCTCTCGCCCATAATCAGCACGCCCTCGCCGTATACGTCTACCAGCACGCCATGGATGGAGATACGGGGCGCCAGCTGGACATTCAGCCAGCCGATGATAGCCGCCATGAAGTTCGATGTCTTTTTATCCGAATAAAAGACCGGTACATTGTACTTGTTGGCCATTTCCAACGCATAGGGCTCCGGCTCGGTGCGGGAGGTGTAGACAACGCAGGGAATATTGCTGGAGAAAAACTTCTCATAAATCGGCTTTTTCTCCTCATCGCTTCTGCTCTGCAGATAAGTGTATTCCACATATCCCAGAATCTGCACGCGCTCGGTAGCGAAATGCGCGAAATAACCGGACAGCTGAATGGCCGGGCGGTTAATCTCCGGAGACGACAGCTTCATACCGGTCAGATCGATATCCGGCGTCAGATTTTTCAGCTTCAGCTTCTCTACCATCAACGTCATGTCTACATTTTGTACACTTCCCATGTTTGTTTCCTCTCTCTTCTTTATTTTTCATTTTTTATACGAAATGTCCTGTCACGGATGTTGTCTCTATTTTATCACACTGTTGCCTGAGGGGACAAGGCATATCCTTCATCTCAATGGGTAATTTTTTCTGTTATTTCAATGAAAGAATTTCCATACTTTTTCCGCCGCCGCCCGATTCATGGACGGAACGTCTGCCAGGGTTTCCACATCGGCCTCCCGTATGGCTTCCAGCGACTGGAAATGGCGCATCAGTGCCTTCCTTCTGGCCGGTCCGATACCCTCGATGTCATCCAGGACGGAATGTACCTGTTCTTTGCTTCGAAGGGAACGGTGGTACTCAATGGCGAAGCGGTGGGCTTCGTCCTGGATGCGGGTAATCAGCCGGAAGCCTTCGGAGCTGCGGTCAATGGGAAGCTCTACATTATTGTAATAGAGACCGCGGGTGCGGTGGTTATCGTCCTTGACCATACCGCAGACCGGAATATCCAGGCCCAGCTCATCCAGTACCTGCAGGGCGATGTTGACCTGCCCCCGGCCTCCGTCCATCATCAACAGATCCGGAAATTTCGTGAAGCTGCCCATTTCTTCGGGCATATCTTTTTCTTTCAACTCCCGGCTTTCTTCCATACCGTGGGTGAAACGGCGGGTCAGAATCTCGCGCATGCTGGCATAGTCGTCGGGGCCTTTCACGGTGCGGATTTTGAATTTGCGGTAGTCGCTGCGTTTGGGCTTGCCATGGTCGTAAACGATCATGGAACCGACAGATTCGAAGCCATTGGTATTGGAGATATCGAAGGCTTCGATGCGTTGGATTCCATGCATGCCCAGGATGTCAGCAATCTCTTTCATGGCTCCGATGGTACGGCCTTCTTCCCGCTTGATACGCTCCCGATCCTGGCTCAGGACAAGGCTTGCGTTCTTTTTGGCCAATTCCACCAGTTTTTCTTTTTCACCGATTTTGGGGACGCGTAAACGCACCCGGCGGCCCTTGCGGGCAGTCAGCCATTGTTCGATGAGTTCATGATCTTCGACCTCACATTCCAGCATCAGCTCCCGGGGAATATACGGGGTTCCGGCGTAAAACTGCTTGATGAAGCTGCCGAGAATGGCGCTTTTGGGTTCTCCATCGTAGGTTTTCAGGTAGAAATGATCCCGTCCTATCAGACGGCCATCCCGGATAAAGAAGACCTGAACCACGGCGTCCCAGCCATCGGCGGACATGGCAATGATGTCCTTGTCTTCCATATCGCTGTTAGTGATTTTCTGCTTTTGGGCGATCTGTTTAACGCTGTTCAGAAGATCCCGGTATTCGATAGCTTTTTCGAATTCCATGGCGTCTGAAGCGGCCTGCATTTTTTCCTCCAGCTCTTTCAAAAGGGGCGCATAGTTTCCATTCAGAAAGTCCAGGACTTTGGCAATATTTTTTCCATATTCTTCCTGGGAAATATAGCCCTGGCAGGGAGCGTCGCACTGATGGATGTGGTAGTTGAGACAGGGTCGGTCTTTGCCGATGTCTCTGGGAAGTACCCGGTGGCAGGTGCGGATCTTGTACAGCTTATGGATCAGTTCGATGGTGTCTTTGACTGCTCCGGCGCTGGTGTAGGGGCCGTAGTATTTGGCTTTATCCTTTTTCAGCATGCGTGAAAACAGGACGCGGGGGTAGAGCTCGTTGGTTGTAACCTTGATATAGGGGTAGGTTTTGTCGTCCATGAGCATGGTGTTGTATTTGGGACGATGCTCTTTGATCAGGTTGCATTCCAATACTAAGGCTTCCAGCTCGGAATCGGTGATGATATATTCGAAGCGGGCGATGTGGGTAACCATTTGCTCGATCTTGGGGCCTTTGTTGCGGCTGGACTGAAAATACTGTTTTACGCGGTTTTTCAGGGAAATGGCTTTGCCTACATAGATAATGGCGTCGGCTTCGTCGTGCATGAGGTAGACTCCGGGTTTGGCGGGGAGTTTTTTTAACTCTTCTTCGATGTTGAATTGCATGGGGTAGGACTCCTTTTATACGGACGGCCTGGACGGAAAAATACTTTTCCCCGTTCGCCCCACATCAGGGGCTCCTTAGGAAATGTATTTTTCCGCCCAGGCCTGTCTTTGAAAGGTGTTACGTTATGCTTCTGGTTCGTTGTTCGATATGGTGGTCGGAGTGTCGTCGTCCGGATCCGGAAGGCCTTTGACCTCACGGAAGATCTTCATGAATTCCTTACCGGTGATCGTTTCTTTCTGGATCAGGAAGTCAGCGATCTTGTCCATGACCTCACGGTTTTCGCTGAGGAGGCGCTTCGCTTCCTCATAGGATTTTTTGAGGATCTTCATGACTTCGGTATCTACCTCGGCTGCGGTGGCGTCGCCGCAGTTCATGACAGTGCGACCGTTCAGGTATTCGTTTTCCTGGACTTCCAGACCCATGAGACCGAATTTCTCGGACATGCCGTACTGGGTGACCATGGCTCTGGCCAGGCGGGTGGCTTTTTCGATGTCGTTGGCAGCGCCGGTGGTGACGGTGTCGAAGACGATTTCTTCGGCGGCGCGGCCTGCCAGGAGGCCTACCAGCATGGCGTCGATTTCTTTTTTGGTGTTCAGGTATTTTTCTTCTTCAGGTACCTGCATCACATAGCCCAGGGCTCCCATGGTACGGGGCACGATGGTGATTTTCTGAACGGGCTCGGCGTCTTTCTGAAGGGCGCTGACCAGGGCGTGTCCCACTTCGTGATAGGATACGATGCGGCGCTCTTCTTTGCTCATGATGCGGTCTTTCTTTTCTTTACCGACCAGGACTACCTCTACGGATTCGAAGAGATCTTTCTGGGATACGGCCTTGCGACCGTTTTTGACTGCCAGGATGGCCGCCTCGTTGATCATATTGGCCAGATCGGATCCTACGGCTCCGCTGGTGGCCAGGGCGATGGCGTCCAGATCGACGGTTTCATCCATTTTCACATTCTTGGAATGAACCTTCAGGATATCGACACGTCCCTTCAGGTCCGGTCTGTCTACGATGATACGGCGGTCGAAGCGGCCCGGACGCAAAAGCGCGGGGTCAAGGACTTCGGGACGGTTGGTCGCTCCCAGTACCAGGCACGCCGTGTGACTGTCGAAGCCGTCCATTTCCGCAAGAAGCTGGTTCAGGGTCTGCTCACGCTCGTCGTTTCCTCCGCCCAGGCGGCCATCACGGCTTTTTCCGATGGCATCGATCTCATCAATGAAGATGATGCAGGGGGAATGCTTCTTGGCTTCCTGGAAC
>NZ_JBOKYU010000062.1:0-9451 GCF_051972735.1 Laedolimicola sp.
GAGCTGGCCATAAAAGAGGGCGGCGTCCGGCCGTCAGAGGTGGATTATATCAACGCCCACGGAACGGCTACTCATCACAATGACCTTTACGAGACCCGGGCCATCAAGGCAGCCTTCGGTGAAGCGGCAAAGGACGTGGTTATCAATTCCACCAAGTCCATGATTGGCCACCTGTTGGGCGCGGCAGGCGGCGTGGAGTTTGTAGTCTGCGCGAAAGCGGTGGAGGAAAATTATATTCACCAGACGGTGGGAACCCGGGAAACGGATGAGGAGTGCGACCTGAATTACGCCATCGGCGCGCCGGTGGAAAAAGAGGTACGCTATGCGCTTACCAATTCCCTGGGCTTTGGCGGACACAACGCCAGCCTGCTTCTGAAGAAGTATGAAGCGTAGGAGGATATGGAATATGGAATTTGAAAATATCTTAAAGCTAATTGACAGTGTTTCCGCCTCCAGTCTGGACAGCTTTGTCTACGAGCAGAACGGGACGAAGATAAAGCTGGAAAAGAAGAAGCAGAAGATCCGGGTCAACGGGTCCTCAGCCTTAAGCGCAGAGCAGCTTTTAACAGGCGCAAAGGTGGGTCTGACAACGGAAGGTTCAGCTGTCCGCGCAGCAGGAACAGCGGCAGAGCTAGATACCGTGAGCCAGGTACCCGACACACAGAAGCCCGGCAAAACGATTACCTCCCCTCTGGTGGGTGTATTCTATACCGCCCCGTCCGAGGACGCGGATCCCTTCGTAAAGGCGGGCGATTCGGTAAAAAAGGGTCAGGTTGTGGGCATCGTGGAAGCCATGAAGCTGATGAACGAGATTACCAGCGACTGTGACGGTGTCGTCCGGGAGGTCTGCGCAGAAAACGCAGAGGCCGTGGAGTACGGCCAGCCGTTGTTTGTGATTGAGGAGGCGTAGTATGAAGCATCTGGATATCAATCAGATAAAAGAAATCATTCCCCACCGCCACCCATTTCTGCTGGTGGATTACATCGAGGATTACGAGCCCGGAGAGTTTGCCGTTGGTTATAAATGCGTCAGCTACCGGGAGGATTTCTTTGCAGGACATTTCCCCCAGGAGCCGGTGATGCCGGGCGTGCTGACCGTGGAGGCCCTGGCCCAGGTGGGTGCGGTGGCGATTTTGTCCCTGCCGGAAAACCGGGGAAAGACCGCGTACTTTGGAGCCATTGATAAATGCAAATTCAAAGGGAAGGTAGTGCCCGGCGACAAGCTGCGGCTGGAGACAAGAATTATCAAACGGAAAGGGCCGGTGGGCGTGGGCGAGGCCATTGCCAGTGTGGACGGAAGGGTAGTCGTGCGCGCGGAGCTGACCTTTATGATTGGGTAAATAGGAGTTTTTTATGATTAGAAAAGTTCTGGTAGCCAACCGCGGCGAAATCGCGGTGCGCATCATCCGGGCCTGCAGGGAAATGGGAATCGAGACGGTGGCGGTCTATTCCGAGGCCGACCGGGAAGCCCTGCACGCCAAGCTGGCGGACGAGGCAGTCTGCATCGGTCCGGCGGCCTTAGGCGACAGCTATCTCTCCATGGAGAAAATAATCAGCGCCACGATTATTTCCGGCGCAGACGCCATTCATCCGGGCTTCGGGCTGCTGTCGGAGAACAGTAAGTTCGCGGAGCTTTGCGAGAAATGCGGCATCATTTTTATCGGTCCCGGTTCAGACGTCATTGCGAAGCTGGGCAATAAGCAGGAGGCCCGCAATACCATGGTGGCTGCAGGCGTGCCGGTAATTCCCGGTACCAAGGAGGCCGTTTACGATCCGAAAAAGGGCGCGGAGGAAGCGGGACGCATCGGTTATCCGGTCATGATCAAGGCGGCTCTGGGAGGCGGCGGAAAGGGTATGCGCGTGGCGGAGAACGCCGATGAATTTGAGCAGAATTTCCGCCTGGCGCAGGCTGAGGCAAAGCAGGCCTTCGGCGACGATTCCATGTACATTGAGCATTTTATCACCCATCCGAGACACATCGAATTTCAGATTCTGGCCGACAGCTTCGGCAATGTGATTCACCTGGGAGAACGGGACTGCTCCATCCAGCGAAACCACCAGAAGATGATTGAGGAAGCGCCAAGCCCGGCTCTTTCAGAGGAACAACGCCGGGAAATGGGTGAGACGGCAGTGCGCGCGGCAAAGGCGGCAGGCTATGTGAACGCCGGAACCATTGAATTTCTGCTGGAAAAGAATGGAAACTACTATTTCATGGAAATGAATACCAGAATTCAGGTGGAGCATCCGGTAACGGAATGGATTACGGGCATTGACCTGATCAAGGAGCAGATCCGCATTGCATCCGGAAAGAAGCTTGGGATCACCCAGGAACAGGTTCAGATCCGTGGCCACGCCATCGAGGTCCGCATCAACGCGGAGAAGCCGGAGGAGAATTTCCGGCCCTGTCCGGGTACGGTGACAGGACTTCATCTGCCGGGCGGCAAGGGCATCCGTATTGACTCCGCTATTTACAGCGGGTATACGATACCGCCTTACTACGATTCCATGATTGCGAAAATCAGTGTCTGGGCCAGAACCAGAAGCGAAGCTATCCGGAAGATGGAGAGCGCTCTGGGCGAGGTGATTATCGAGGGCGTAGACACGAATGTGAACTACCAGTATGGAATTCTGGAGGATGAAGATTTTCGGAAGGGTAATGTGGATATTGAGTTTATCAATGACAGACAGCAGGTAATCTGAAATTGTCGGACCGGATATCAAATATTGCAGCCGGAATTGGATGAAGATAGAGGATAGACATATGAATCTGGATCATGTATTTAAGAAAACGAATAAAAGAATCCTCGGCGGCAGCACCCGCCGTCCCGAGGTCCCCGAAGGACTTCTGTCCAAATGTAATATGTGCGGCGGCGCTATCGTGACCGAGGATGTGAAGAAAAATTATTATATATGTCCCAGATGTAAGGGATATTTCCGCGTCCATGCCCGGGAGCGCGTCCGCCGGGTGGCCGACGAGGGAAGCTTTGAGGAGTGGGATCAGGATTTGACAGGCGGAAATCCGCTGGATTACCCGGGTTACGAGGAAAAACTGGCAGCCACCCGTCTGAAGACAGGTCTTCGGGAGGCTGTTGTCACCGGGAAATGCCGCGTCGGCGGACAGGAGACGGTGCTTGGCGTCATGGACGGACGCTTCCTTATGGCCAGCATGGGCGAGGCTGTGGGAGAGAAAATCACCCGGGCAGCGGAACGGGCCACAAGGGAACGCCTGCCGCTGATTCTCTTTACCTGTTCCGGCGGGGCCAGAATGCAGGAGGGCATCTTTTCCCTGATGCAGATGGCCAAGACCAGCGCAGCGCTCAAACGCCATTCCGACGCAGGCTTACTCTATATCACGGTGCTGACTGATCCGACCACCGGCGGCGTCACTGCCAGCTTCGCCATGGAGGGCGATATTATTCTGGCAGAGCCGGGCGCGCTGATCGGATTCGCAGGACCCAGGGTTATCGAGCAGACCACCGGGCAGAAGCTGCCGAAGGGCTTTCAACGGGCAGAGTTTCTGCTGGAGCATGGCTTTATCGATCGGATCGTAGAACGGGGCGAGCTGAAACAGACCCTGAGCGATATTCTGCGGGTGCATCGGGCGCCGGGTAAGGGCAGGGCGATAGCAGAAGCGCAGCAGCCACAGAAAGCAGTTGGCAGACAGCTGCAAAGGACCGGTTCAGATAAAACAGCCTGGGAGCGCGTCCAGCTCTCCCGCGATAAAAAGCGGCCCCGCGGTCACGCCTATATCGCAGCCCTGTTTGAGGATTTCTATGAGCTTCACGGCGACCGCCTTTTTGCGGACGACCGCGCGGTCCTTGGCGGTATCGCCACCTTCCTGGGCCGCCCGGTTACAGTCATTTCCCAGGAAAAGGCTCAGAACTTCGGCATGTGTTCCCCGGACGGCTACCGCAAGGCTCTGCGGCTGATGCGTCAGGCGGAGAAATTCGGACGTCCCGTGATCTGCTTCGTGGACACCCCGGGCGCGGCCTGCGGTGTGGAGGCGGAGGAACGTGGCCAGGGAGAGGCCATCGCCCGCAATATCTACGAAATGTCCGCTCTGAAGGTGCCGGTTCTTAGCGTCATCATCGGAGAGGGCGGCAGCGGCGGCGCGCTGGCCCTGGCAGTGGGAAATGAAGTGTGGATGCTGGAAAATTCTGTATATTCCATACTTTCGCCGGAGGGCTTTGCCAGCATTCTCTGGAAGGACAGCAAGAGGGCAAAGCACGCGGCAGAATGTATGCGCCTCACGGCGGCGGAGCTAAAGGCTTCAGGCATGGTGGAGCGTGTATTTCCGGAGCCGGAGCATTTTACAGAGGAAAATCTGTACCAGGTGACTGCGTCTCTTGAGAGAGCAGTCGAAGAGTTCCTGAATAAATATGGAGAAATGAGTGGCCGGGAGCTGGCAGAACAGCGCTATCACCGATTCCGTCAGATAGGAACCACTGAGAAAGAGTAAAAACGTGGATGAAACGTTGCAGAGAGAGGATATGAAGCAGAAAGAATTAAAAATCGGAGATTTGACGCTTCGAAGACCCATTTTTCAGGGCGGCATGGGCGTCGGGGTGAGTCTCGGCGGCCTGGCGGGCGCAGTGGCGGCGGCAGGCGGCGCGGGAGCCATCTCGGCAGCCCAGATCGGTTTTCGGGAACCGGATTTTGACACCCGCACGTTGGAAGCCAATCTGCGGGCCATGGATAAGGAATTGAATAAAGCCCGGAGAATTGCAAAGGGTGGCGTGGTAGGCTTTAATATTATGGTGGCCATGCAGCACTACGCAGATTATGTAAGGCAGGCTGTGAAGGGAGGAGCGGATTTTATCGTATCCGGCGCGGGGCTTCCCGTGGATTTACCCGGCTATGCAGCCGGAAGCGATGTGAAGCTGGCGCCTATTGTCTCCACGGAGAAGTCTGCTGCCGTGATTCTGAAGTACTGGGCAAAAAAATGGAACCGGGTGCCGGATTTTCTGGTCATCGAGGGGCCAAAGGCCGGAGGACACCTGGGTTTTACCGGGGAGCAGCTTTCTTTCTTTGACGCAGTGACTTACCGGGAAGAAGTGAAAAGAATCATCGCGAAGGTACAGGAATACGAGGAAAAATTTTCCAGAAAAATTCCGGTGGTGCTGGGCGGCGGCATCAGCAGTCGGGAGAAAGCGGACGAGGCGTTTGCTCTGGGCGTGGACGCTATTCAGGTGGCAAGCCGTTTTGTGACCACGGAGGAATGTGACGCGGATGAGCGTTATAAGCAGGCTTATATCAAAGCACGGAAAGAGGATGTGATGCTCGTAAAAAGTCCGGTAGGCATGCCGGGCCGGGCCATCCGCAATTCCCTTGCCGAGCGTGTTATGGGCGGGGAAAAATTTCCGCCAAAGCGCTGCCGTGGCTGCATCAAAGGCTGTAA
Organism: Laedolimicola sp.; assembly: GCF_051972735.1. NCBI lineage: Bacteria > Bacillati > Bacillota > Clostridia > Lachnospirales > Lachnospiraceae > Laedolimicola > Laedolimicola sp. The sequence goes on from NZ_JBOKYU010000062.1 coordinate 5,399, forward strand.
GCCGGCGGAAATTCCCTACTGTATTACCGAAGCGCTGATTCAGGCCGTGAAGGGCGATGCAGAGAACGGGCTTTTGTTCTGCGGGGCAGACGCCTGGAAGGCAGAACGAATGGAGACGGTGCAGGAGGTCATAGACGACCTGGTGTAACTGATGGCTTTTCGAACAGTGAAAACTGTGCTATAATAACATCTGTATGTGCAGAAATACTCTGCCCGTACAGGTGTTATTTTTGTTATGAAATATCCGTAAGGAGAACTTATTTTGAATTTATTTTCCCAAAATCACAATAAAAGAACCCGTTTCACCCGTATGTGCATCGGCGAGGCGGTTTTCGCCCTGATGGACAAGAAGGAATATGAGAAAATCAAGGTGTCGGACATCGTAAAGCGGGCTGGCGTGTCCCGGGTGACCTTTTATCATTATTATGAGACGAAGGAGGACGCGCTGACGGATTTCTTTCACGAGATCGTGGCGGGCTATATCCGCGAATGCAGGGAGGAGCAGGTGGGACGCTTCCATGACCGTAGCAGCATTATCCACGCACTCAAATATTTCGACCGGTACTCGGTATTCATCCTGAAGCTGGTGGACGTGAAGCTTCTCTACATCATCCAGGACGCCATGAACGATTACATGATGAAGCGCATCATGCCCCATTATAAAATCCCGGTCTACGAACTCTATTTCTATGGCGGGGCATTGCTGAATGTGTTTATTCAGTGGGAGAAAAACGGAAAGCGGGAGCCTGCGGAAATGATCGCGGATCAGATTACGAGTTATTGTTCACTGCGTTCACAATAACAATTAAAACCGACCATAAAAGGAGAACGAAGTGCAGTTTTTATATGAGATACCGGCAGAATTCTGGAGTCTGTTCCGCTCGGGTAACCGGGACGTGTACATCGAGGCCCTGCTGGCCATCAATGACGAATATCAGTATAACAATTATTTCCTGAGCAGGGAGGCCTGTGTGCAGATTCTGACGGACATGTGCCGGGAATCCGCCTGGAGCTTTGAGCGGGAGGAGGACGAGACCGACGAGGAGGAGCACAGCGCCCTTCCGGGTCGTATCCTTGGCTGGCTCCTGCGCCACAAATGGCTGCGCCGGGTGGAGGATTACGCCGCGATGACGGTCAATATCGTAATCCCCGATTACGCGGCGATTATGATCGACTCCTTCGACCGTCTGGTCAATGAGCAGATGGAGGAGACGCAGGTTTACATCCAGAACGTGTACGCCACGCTCTTTTCCTTTAAAAATGACCGGCGTAAAAATCTGTCCATGCTGAAAACGGCCCTGGTCAACACGAAGAAGCTGAACAAGGCCCTGCAGGATATGCTGCACAACATGGACAAGTTTTTCGAGCGTCTGCTGGAGCAGAAGAATTATAAAAATCTGTTGAAGGAGCATCTGGATGGTTTCGTGGAGACCGCTGTCCAGCAGAAATACCACATCCTGAAGACCAGCGACAATTTCTATATTTACAAGATGGATATCAAGCGATGCCTGCGAAGTATGCGGGAGGAACCGGAGATCGCCCCGGAGCAGGAGACGGAAATGCTGGATTTGGTGGATCAGATCGAGCGCGGCTTTGACGACATCGAGCATCGCATCGCCAATATGGATCGGGAGCACAGCAAATACATCCGAGCCACAGTCAGCCGTCTGAATTATCTCTTAAGCGATGAGACTGAGCGTCACGGCCTGCTGGTGCAGCTTCTGAACCATCTGGGTGCCGACCGGGAGCCAGAGGAGCAGGCGGAGAAGCTGGCGCGGGTGGCAGAGCGTATGCAGCTCACCGGATTCTCCGTGCTGAACGAGCAGCCCCTGTACCGGCAGCGGCGGCGCAGACGCTTTGAGGATGAACTGACCGGGGAGGAGAAGCCAAAGGAAATGTCCCGGGAGGATATTCTGCGGATGAATCAGATTCGCCATCGCTTTACGAGGAAGGAGATCGAGGATTTCATCGGCTCCCATATGGAGGATGGCGTACTGGAGACCGACCGGATTACGCTTCAGAACGACGAAGATTTCGAGAAGCTGATTCTGGCCTACGACCTTTCTGTGCGGCGCAGCAGCCCTTATCGGGTAGTCGTGCAGGAGGAACAGCTGGAAAACGGCGAGTACCGGTACCCCAGGATGGCTTTTTTCCCGAGACAGGAAAAAACCGATATAGAAAAAGAGGATTAGGAAAACCATATGTTAGAACAATACCAGGAATGGAACACTATAGAACAGGAAACCATGCAGGCAGTGATTCGGAAGCTCTTATCCCAGACCTTCCTGCTGGAACGGAAATATGAAAAAAAAAGCGGCCGGATGGCCTCGGACCGGGAATATGAATTCTGCGCCGACCATCTGGAATTTCTGACAGAATACTTTGCCGTGGCCGGTATTACCATCCGACAGAATTACGAGCTGGGCATCATTTATATCCGGGGCGCGGAGGGCGCGGGCGAGCGTCTGACGAAGCTGACGACCCTGTATCTTTTGCTTCTGAAGCTGATTTACGATGAAAAGATGGCGGCGGTATCCAGCAGCACCCAGGCCTTCACGACCGTGGGCGAGCTGAACGGAAAGCTCGGCGAATTCCGTCTGGTGCGGGGTCTGCCTTCGATTACCGAGCAGAAGCGGGCCTTTGCGGCACTGAAAAAATACCAGATGGTGGAATTGCTGGACGGCCTGGAGGAGATGGGCGAGGCCTGCAGAATCCTGATTTACCCAAGCGTCAATCTGGCGCTTCTTCGGGAGGACGCGGGCGAGCTGGTAAAGACATTTGAGGAAACGGAAGAGGAGTCGGAAGATGGAGCAGCAGACACAGGCTTATAAAATATTTACCAAGATAGGGCTCAATAACTGGCATTATATTGACCGGAAGGTCTTAAGCCTCAACGAGAGCATCAACTTTTTCACCGGTCATTCCGGCAGCGGCAAGTCCACGGTGATTGACGCCATGCAGATCGTTCTGTATGCCAACACTGATGGCCGCGGCTTCTTCAACAAGGCGGCGGCGGACGATTCCGATCGAAGCCTGATCGAGTACCTTCGGGGTATGATCAACATCGGGGAGAATAACCAGATTTCCTATCGGAGAAATAAGAACTTTTCATCCACCATCGTACTGGAAATGGAGCAGAGCGCCACAAAGGAGAAGGAGTGTATCGGCGTGGTATTCGACGTGGACACTTCTACAAACGAAATCGGTCGTCTGTTTTTCTGGCATAAGGGCGGCATGATTTCGGGAGACTACAGGACCCGGGAGCGGACCATGACCACCGGTGAGGTGCGGGAATATCTGCAAAAGCATTTCACCCGAGAGGAATATTTTTACACCTCCAACAACGAGCGTTTCCGCCGGAATCTCTACGACGTCTATCTGGGCGGCCTGGATATGGAGAAATTTCCGCGGCTGTTCAAGCGGGCCATTCCCTTCCGTATGAACATAAGGCTGGAAGATTTTGTAAAAGAATATATCTGCATGGAGCAGGACATCCACATTGAAGATATGCAGGAGAGCGTGCAGCTCTATGGCCGCATGTGCCGGAAAATCGAGGCTGCCATGCGGGAGATTGAGGAGCTGAACCGGATCGGGGAGCAGTATCAGGCCTTTTCCGGCGCTCAGGAGGAGCTGGCAGGGCTTCATTACCGGCAGGAGAAGCTTAAGGTGCTGCAGCTTCGGGAAGAAATTCGCAAAACCCAGGAGCAGCTGGGACTCTGGCAGTCAGATCTGGCGCTTCTGAAGGAAAAAGAACAGGAAAATGAGGCGCTGGCAGCCGATCTGGAGCAGCAGTACCACGAGATCAACATACAGCTGACCGATACAGGCTACGCGCTGCTGGAAGAGAAGCTGCGCAATCTGGAGGAAGCCTATGCACGTCTGGGCCGCAGCGAGGAGAAATGGACGGCTCTGGCCGTGAAGCTGGAGGCCTGGGAGGATGTGGAAAGCGTCTCCAATCAGGCCCTGAACGACATTGAGAAGTTCCGGACCGGCAGAATTACGGCGGAGGAGATCACGCGGCTGAAAAAATCCCTGGCCGAGGTACATGAGGAG